>DAOMOI010000066.1:6572-8406 GCA_035444225.1 Aquamicrobium sp.
GGCCACCGCCGGTGAGAGCGAAGCGCCGGCGCAGATGGCCGCGCTGGTTCCCGAGCAGCCGAAGAAGCGCAGC
Organism: Aquamicrobium sp.; assembly: GCA_035444225.1. Classification (GTDB taxonomy): domain Bacteria; phylum Pseudomonadota; class Alphaproteobacteria; order Rhizobiales; family Rhizobiaceae; genus Aerobium. Next base: position 6,646 of record DAOMOI010000066.1, read on the forward strand.
TTCCTCTCCGCCTTCTTCTCGCCGACGACGACCGCCGCGCCGCAGCAGCGCGCCGCGCGGCCGCTGATCGACCCGGCTGCTGCGAGGCCGGCCACCGCCGCCGCGACGGCGACGCCCACCCAGCCCATCGTGCAACTGGCATCGAGCGGCCGGCCGGCGTCCCCGCTGATCTCGCGCGGTTCCGATACCGGCGCCTCCCCTCTGCCCGGCGTGCGCGAGGGCAACGCCCTTTACGAGATCAACCGCCGTTCCGGCCTCGACGACGACAGCGACATCGACCTGCACGAGGACGAGGAGCCGACGGTGCGCGTCGCCTCCGCCGCCGGACTGGCGCGGCTGGCGCCGAACGGCCTGGTGAAGCAGACCGACAATGTCGACGTCGCCTGCCTGAAGCCGTCGCTGGTGCGCGTGCTCAAGGCGGTCGAGAAGAACTACGGCAGGAAGGTCGTGGTCACCTCCGGCTACCGATCGCCCGACCGCAACCGCCGCGCGCGCGGCGCGCGCAACTCGCTGCACATGTACTGCGCCGCCGCCGACGTGCAGGTCGAGGGCGTGTCGAAGTGGGAACTGGCCAAATTCGTGCGCTCGATGCCGGGACGCGGCGGCGTCGGCACCTATTGCCACACCGATTCCGTGCATATCGACGTCGGCCCCGAGCGCGACTGGAACTGGCGCTGCCGCCGGCGCAAGTAGCGGCGACCCGCGCGTCTGCGCACTTCTTCTCTCACGCGCGAAAACATCTTCACCCCTCGCCTGCCTGAGCTGCCATAACCCGTCGCGTCTTACCCGCCTCGCAGCGGCGTAATCCTCGACTGTCGCACCGCCCCTCATCCACCCCTTCAGGCCACCGCCCTCCGCTTGGGCTCCGAGCGTTCGTCATTCGAAAAGCCAAATCGTTGGCTTTTCGTCCGCTGCGCGGACCGCTCCTCTCCCCATAAACGGGGAGAAGGGATGCCGGCTGTATTTCCGACGTCATTCCTGCCGCGTTTGCGATTGGCGAAAGCAGTGATGAAAGCCTTCTTCTCCCCGTTCACGGGGAGAAGGTCCCGGCAGGGGGATGAGGGGCGGCGCGAGCGGTGCCCTCATCTCGTAGCAGGATCGCGGCCCACCGCCGCCCCCTTTCAGCCCTTGCGCTTGTTCATCGCCTCGGCCAGCGCCGCGCCGAGGCCGCCCTGATGCGGGGCTTGCGGCCTCGCCTCGCGTGCGCCTCCGCGCTTGCCGTTTCCGTCGCGCGCGCCGGCCTCCTGGCGCGGCGGCGTCCCCGCCTCCTGCCGGCGCATGGAGAGACCGATGCGCTTGCGCTTCACATCGACCTCCAGCACGCGGACCTTGACCACGTCGCCGGCCTTGACCACCTCATGCGCGTCCTTGACGAAGCGGTCGGCAAGCTGGGAAACGTGGACCAGCCCGTCCTGGTGCACGCCGATATCGACGAACGCGCCGAAGGCGGCAACGTTCGTCACCGTGCCTTCCAGCATCATGCCGGGCTTCAGGTCTTTGATGTCCTCGACCCCGTCGGCGAAACTGGCGGTGCGGAAGGCCGGGCGCGGGTCGCGCCCCGGCTTCTCCAGCTCGGCGATGATGTCGCGCACCGTCGGCAAGCCGAAGCGGTCGTCGGCGAAGACGCGCGGGTCGAGCGCCTTCAGCGCGCCCGGATCGCCCATCAGCGCCCGCACGTCGCGGCCGCAGGCGGCGACGATGCGGCGCGCCACGCCATAGGCTTCCGGGTGGACGGCGGAGGCATCGAGCGGCTCGTCGCCA
>DAOMOI010000067.1:0-8393 GCA_035444225.1 Aquamicrobium sp.
CTCCAAGGCGGAGCTCGAGCGCCTGTCGCGCGCCTATATCCAGGCCTTCGCCCGCACCGTCGGGCCGGACCGCGACATCCCCGCGCCGGACGTCTACACCAACTCGATGATCATGGGCTGGATGGCCGACGAATACGCCCAGATCGTCGGCCAGGCGGAGCCGGCCGTCATCACCGGCAAGCCGATCGCGCTCGGCGGCTCGCTCGGGCGCGGCGACGCGACCGCGCGCGGCGGCTACTATCTGGTGCGCCATCTCGCCGGCGATCTCGGCCTCGGCGAGAACCTGCGCGTCGCCGTTCAGGGCTTCGGCAATGCCGGCCAGCACATCGCCCGCCTGCTCGCCGCCGACGGCCACAAGATCGTCGCCGTCTCCGATTCGGAAGGCGCGGTCTATTCCGCCGCCGGCCTGCATGTCGACCTGCTGATGGAGGCCAAGGCGCATGGCCGCTCTGTCGTCTCGACCGTGGGCGAGGGCGGGCACGAGGCGCTGGCCGGCGACGCGCTGGTCGGCGTCGATTGCGACCTGCTCGTGCCCTCGGCGCTGGAGAACATGATCCACGGCAAGAATGCCGGGGGCGTCAAGGCGAAGCTGGTGCTGGAACTGGCGAACGGCCCGGTCACCCCCTCGGGCGACCGCATTCTGGCGGAAAAGGGCGTCGTCGTGCTGCCCGACATCCTCGCCAATGCCGGCGGCGTCACCGTCTCCTATTTCGAGTGGGTGCAGAACAAGCAGGGCTATTACTGGACCGAGCAGGAAATCCACGACCGCCTCCAGGCGATCATGGAGCGCGAGGGCCGCGCGATCTGGAACGTCGCCCGCGACAAGGAGATTTCCGTGCGCACCGCGGCCTATGTCCACGCGCTCGGCCGGCTGGCCGACGCCATCGAGGCCCACGGCACGCAGAGCTTCTTCACCAGCTGAGGCGGCCCGCGCCGAACCCGGAAAAAACACCCCCGCCATGCAAGTGGCGGGGGTGTTTCATTGTCAGGCGAAGGTCAGCGCCTTGTCGCTGTCGCCTTCCCTGATCCGCGTCGGCAGGCCGATCCGGTTCAGCAGGGCGAGGAAGGGCTGCGCCGGCAGGTTCTCGATATTGGCCATCTTCTTCACGTCCCATTCGCCGGTGGCGATCAGCATCGCGGCGGCGACGGCCGGCACGCCGGCGGTGTAGGAGATGCCCTGGCTGCCGACTTCCTCGTAGGCTTGCCTGTGGTCGGCGACGTTGTAGATGAAGACCTCGCGCTCCTTGCCGTCCTTCACGCCCTTGACCAGATCGCCGATGCAGGTCTTGCCGGTATAATCGGGCGCGAGCGAGCCGGGATCGGGCAGCACCGCCTTCACCACCTTCAGCGGCACCACCTCCAGCCCCTCGGCGGTCTTAACCGGCTTCTCGGAGAGCAGGCCGAGATTGTTCAGCACCGTGAAGACGTTGATGTAGTGGTCGCCGAAGCCCATCCAGAAGCGCACATTCGGCACCTTCAGGATCTGCGACAGCGAGTGCACCTCGTCATGGCCGGTCATGTAGGCCTTCTGCTTGCCGACGACGGGCAGGTCCCATTCCTTGCCGATTTCGAACATCTTGTTCGACACCCATTTCCCGTCCTGCCACGACCAGACCTGGCCGGTGAACTCGCGGAAATTGATCTCGGGGTCGAAATTGGTCGCGAACCAGCGGCCGTGGCTGCCTGCATTGATGTCGATGATGTCGATGGAATCGATGCGGTCGAAATAGTCGTCATGGGCGAGCTTGGCATAGGCGTTGACCACGCCGGGGTCGAAGCCGGCGCCGAGAATGGCGGTCACGCCGGCCTTCTCGACCTCCTCGCGCCGCTTCCACTCGTAGTTCGCGTACCATGGCGGGGTCTCGCAGATCTTCATCGGGTCTTCGTGGATCGCGGTGTCGATATAGGCAGCACCCGTTTCGATGCAGGCCGACATCACCGACATGTTGAGGAAGGCCGAGCCGACATTGATGACGATTTTCGCGCCGGTCTTTTCGATCAGCGCCTTGGTCGCCTCCACATCAAAAGCGTCGAGCGCATGGGCCTCGAGCCTGCCCTCGGTCTTGAGCGCGTTCTTCTCGCGCACCGAGGCCAGGATCGCCTCGCACTTCGCAACCGTGCGCGAGGCGACATGGATGTCGCCGAGCACGTCGTTGTTCTGTGCGCATTTGTGCGCGACGACCTGCGCCACGCCGCCGGCGCCGATGATGAGGACGTTCTTTTTCATGTCGGCACGGAGCCTCCTTCGGTTCGGGGTTGGAGTTTGGGGGGAAGCCTCACGACAGGCTGGCCGCGTAGTCCGCATAGGCGAACTCGCGGACGAGCCGCACGGAGCCGTCGAGCTCGCGGATCGCGATCGAGGGCATGCGCACGCCGTTGAACCAGTTCTTCTTGACCATGGTGTAGCCGGCCGCGTCCTGCACCGAGATGCGGTCGCCGGGTTTGAGCGCCTCCGGGAAGCGGAAGGTGCCGAACACATCGCCGGCCAGGCACGACTTGCCGCAGACCATGATCTCGTGGTCGCCCGCGTTCGGCTCAATCTTGGCGCTCTCGCGATAGATCAAGAGGTCGAGCATGTGCGCCTCGATCGAGGAATCGACGATGGCGAGGTGCTTGCCGTTATAGAGCGTGTCGAGCACGGTCACTTCGAGCGTCGTGCTCCTGGTGATCGCGGCCTCGCCCGGCTCCAGATAGACCTGCACCCCGAAGCGGCCGGAAAACCGCTTCAGCCGCTCGCAGAAGGCGTCGAGCGGATAGCCCTCGCCGGTGAAATGGATGCCGCCGCCGAGGCTGACCCATTCGACGCGCGAAAGGAGCGCCCCGAACTTCTCCTCGATCGTGTCGAGCATGCGCGAGAACAGGCCGAAATCGCTGTTCTCGCAATTGTTGTGGATCATGAAGCCGCTGACGCGGTCGAGCACCGGCTCGACGCGTGCCGCGTCCCATTCGCCCAGCCGGCTGAACGGCCGCGCCGGGTCGGCGAGGTCGAAGGTGGACGAGGACACGCCGGGATTGAGCCGCACCCCGCGCGCGATTCCGGCGGCCCGGTCGGCGAAACGGTCGAGCTGGCTCACCGTGTTGAAGATGATCTTGTCGGCGTGCGAGATCGCCTCGTCGATCTCGTGGTCGGCCCAGGCGACGGAATAGGCATGCGTCTCGCCGCCGAACTTTTCGCGGCCGAGCCGCACCTCGTAGAGCGACGACGAGGTGGTGCCGTCCATATAGTCGCGCATCAGTTCGAACGCCGACCACGTCGCGAAGCATTTCAGCGCCAAAAGCGCCTTCGCGCCGGATTGCTCGCGCACGCGAGCGATGATCTCCATGTTGCGCAGGAGCTTTTCCTTGTCGATCAGGTAGTAGGGCGTCTGGATCATCGGTTCTGCTCGTTGGGAAATGACAAAAAGCTCCGGCACCGCGGGCCGCCCCTGCCGGGGCTTCCCGCGGTTGCGTGGCGTCTACTGGTCTATGCTTTCGTGACCGCCTGATGACGAAGCCGCGCCAAAGCCTCGGCGGCCAGCGTGCGGGTCAGTTCTGCCGCACCCATCTCGCGGGCGAGCCGGGCGGACTGGCCGGCCCACAGCGACATGAAATCGCCGGAGCCGTTCTTCTCGCTCGCCGCGCGCAACGGCGCGAGCGCGCCGCCGGCGAGCGGGAAGGCCGGGGCATCGTCAGTGAGCGGCCCGGCCTCGCGCATGATGCGGTTGACGATGCCGCGCGCCGGGCGGCCGGTGAACACGTTGGTCAGCGCGGTCTCGGTCACGCGGTCGCCGCGCAGCGCCTCGCGATGCAGCGGCGCGATGCGGGCCTCGGGCGTGTAGAGATAGGCGGTGCCGACCTGCACGCCGGCCGCGCCCAGCGCGAAGGCAGCGACAATGCCGCGCGCGTCGGTGATGCCGCCGGCCGCGATCACCGGCACCTTGACCGCATCCACCACCTGCGGCACCAGCGAGAAGGTGCCTACTTGCGTCGCCATGTCGTCGGAAAGGAAGTTGCCGCGGTGGCCGCCTGCCTCCGCGCCCTGCGCGACGATGGCGTCGCAGCCCTGGCTTTCGAGCCAGACCGCCTCGGCGACCGTGGTGGCGGAGGAGACGATCTTCGCGCCGGTAGCCTTCACGCGGTCCAGCAATGCCTTTTCCGGCAGGCCGAAATGGAAGCTGACCACCGCCGGCCGCACCTCTTCGACCAGCGCGCACAGCGCGGCGTCGAAGGGCGTGCGGTTGGAGGCCGGCGCATCCATGTCGGGGTCGAGGCCGAGCTCGACATAATAGGGCCTGAGCTTCTCGCGCCAGCGCGCCTCGCGCGCGGGGTCGAAGGCGGGCGGGGTGTGGCTGAAGAAATTGACGTTGAATGGTCGGTCCGTGCGCTGGCGGATGACGCCTAACTCGGCGCGGATGCGCTCCTCGTCCATCAGCGCGCAGGGCAGCGAGCCGAGGCCGCCCGCTTCGGCGACCGCGATCACCATGTCGGAGAACACGGGCCCGGCCATCGGGGCCTGGACGATCGGATGCTCGACGCCGAAAAGGTCCTGGATCCGTCGATCAGGCCACTTGGCGGGCCATTTGGCGGGCAACATGGGCCGTTACTCCCTGCGATGGCGGCTCAGGTGCCGCACCCTGGGGGCCGGGGTGGACGGCAGGGCCGGTCCCGGCATGAAGCGCGCGATAACGGCGGCGTCCCTTGGGGAAGGGACGCCGCCCCCTGCAAATAGGGGAGACGCCCGCCCGTGTCGAGAGCCAATCGCTTCGCTGCCCGGCCCTGCCACGCGCCACGCGCCGAATGTCCGCTTCGATGCCACGCCGGAAGCTTGACAATTCGCGCCATTTGACGATGCTGCCTGTATGAAACATTCGCGAGCTGCCAAGACCGTTTTCATGGGTGCCTCCCCGCGAGGATAGCCCCGGCTCGGATTTTCGCCCCGAGACCGGGGCTGACACCGCCGATACTCTTTTCCCATATCCGCTTCGTCCCTTTGCGCATCTGCCGAACAGGCGGTCGCGCGGCGCGGCTTCGTTCAATCCCTAGACACCCCGGGAGCCTCGTCATGAGCAAACCCAGCATCGTCATCAACAAGACCGACCACGACCGCCTGACCACGCTCGCCAACGGCCTGCTCGACCGCAAGCCGGAGATGGCCGAGGGGCTGCTGAACGAACTCGAGCGCGCGCGCGTCGTCGAGAAGGGCGCGTCGCTCCAGGGTACCGTCCAGATGGGCGCGACCGTCGAATACAAGACCAATGACGGCCACGACCGCATCGTCACGCTGGTCTATCCGGCCGAGGCCGACATCTCGCAGGGCAAGGTCTCGATCCTGACGCCGATCGGCACCGCGCTTCTGGGCCTGAAGGCCGGCCAGTCGATCGACTGGGTCGCCAATGACGGCCGCACCCACCAGCTGACCATCGTGTCCGTCACGATGCCGGAGGTCGAGGCGGGGTAATGAACGCTTCACCGGCGCGGCCGCGCCGTCGCTTCACCGATCATGCCGGTTCGCTGATCGCAGGCTCCTGACCCCTGGCCGGGCATGTCCGGGCCAGGGGTGTTCATGAAACCAAGACGGAACTGGCGTCGGAACGGAAAACCGTTCCTGCGGGAGATTTGCCATGGTGACGGAGCCTCGATTCCAACTGACGACGCGCGATCACGCCGTGCTTCAGGCGCTGCTCGACGATCATGACGGGCCGCACGGACCCTATTCCCTGCTGCTGGAGCAGAAGCTGCGCGCCTGCGCCATCGCCTTCAGCGACGACATCGGCGCCGACGTGGTGAGGCTCGGCGTCCGCGTCGCCTACACGGTCAACGGCCAGCCTGCCGGCCCGCACCGGCTGGTCCAGGACGACGCGCACGACCTTCCCCACGACATGGTCTCGATCCGCACCATGCGCGGCCTCGCCCTGATCGGCCTGCGCGAAGGGGCCGCGATCACCGTCGATCTCGGCAACGGCGGCGTCGAGGAGCTCGTCGTCGGCAAGGTCCTGCCCGAATCTGAGGCCGGCGGCGCCACCGTCGTCAGCTTTCGGCCGCGCAAGGCTGCCGCGCCCGTTCCCGGCCCCGAGGACGACGATCCCGGTCCTCGTGCCGCGTGACGGCCTCTCGAATCGCTTCCGAGGAATGAAATTCCGGCATTGCCGGCGAAGTTGGAATGGAATAGCTCTGTCCCGCCGGGAAAAACCGGCATTGTCCTGCCGTATCCGGCAGGCGAGGGGGCGGATACTCCGTTTTTGCCATTCATTCGCCGGCGCGCCCGGCAGGCCTCGCCCACCGGCGCGACGCCGGGGCGCGACCGGACATTCAACCCCTGAAAGGGAGCACGAGACGATGACCGACAGGCAGCTTCATCCCGAGACGCTGGCGCTTCACGCCGGCTGGCGCGCCGACCCCGCGACGGGGTCGGTGGCGGTGCCGATCTACCAGACCACCTCCTATCAGTTCAACGACACCGACCATGCGGCCAATCTGTTCGCGCTGAAGGAATTCGGCAACATCTACACCCGCATCATGAATCCGACCCTCGACGTGCTGGAAAAGCGCGTCGCGGCGCTCGAAGGCGGCGTCGGCGCGCTGGCCGTGGCCTCGGGGCAGGCGGCCTCGGCGCTTTCGGTGCAGAACCTCGCCCGCGCCGGCGACAACATCGTCTCCGCCACCGACCTTTACGGCGGCACCTGGAACCTGTTCGCCAACACGCTGAAGGACCAGGGCATCGAGGTCCGCTTCGTCGATCCCTCCGACCCCGAGAACTTCCGCCGCGCCACCGACGAGCGCACCCGCGCCTATTACGGCGAGACGCTGCCCAACCCCAAGCTCGCCGTGCTGCCCATCGCCGAGATAGCGGCCATCGGCCGCGAGTTCGGCATCCCGCTGATCGTCGACAACACGGCGGCTCCCCTGATCGCGAAGCCGTTCGAGCATGGCGCGGCCGTGGTGATCTACTCGACCACCAAATATATGGGCGGCCACGGTACCTCGATCGGCGGCATCATCGTCGACGGCGGCAATTTCGACTGGTCGGCCCATGCCGAGCGTCAGCCGGCGCTGAACACGCCCGACCCGTCCTATCACGGCGCGGTCTGGAGCGAGGCGGTCAAGCCGCTCGGCCCCATCGCCTACATCATCAAGGCCCGCGTCACCCTGCTGCGCGACCTGGGCTCGGCGCTGTCGCCGTTCAACGCCTTCCAGCTCATCCAGGGGCTGGAGACGCTGCCGCTCAGGATCGAGCGCCATTCGCAGAACGCCGACAAGGTCGCGGCCTGGCTCGCCGCCCGGCCCGAGGTCGCGCGCGTCATTCATCCCTCGCTCCAGAGCGGCGTGACGCGTGAGCGGGCCGACAAATATCTCGGCGGTTCCTATGGCGGCCTGCTCGGCTTCGAGCTGAAGGGCGGCCTCGCCGCCGGCAAGAAGTTCATCGACGCGCTGGAGCTCATCTATCATGTCGCCAATATCGGCGACGCGCGCAGCCTTGCCATCCACCCGGCCTCGACCACGCACTCGCAGCTGACGCCGCAGGAGCAGGAAGCGGCCGGCGTGTCGGCCGGCTATGTCCGGCTCTCCATCGGCCTCGAGCATGTCGACGACATCCTCGCCGACATCGAGCGCGGTCTGGCTGCGACGAAGTAAGCAAAGGCTTACGTAAAGGCGCCGGCCCGCCTCAAGGCGCGGCCGACGCCTGGTTTTCAGGCAGCACGGCCGTCGCCTCGATCTCGACCAGCGCCTCATCCTCGACGAGGTCGGCGACCTGCACCATGGTCATGGCCGGGAAGTGCCGCCCCATCACCGCGCGATAGGCCTCGCCCACGCCTTTCAGGTTGGCGAGATAGTCCTTCTTGTCCTTGACGTACCAGGTCATGCGCACGATGTGCTCGGGCCGTGCGCCGGCCACGGCGAGGATGGCGGCGATGTTGGCGAGCGTCTGGCGCGTCTGGCCGACGAGGTCTTTTGCCTCGAAGATCTGGTCTCCGTTCCAGCCGACCTGCCCGCCCACCCACACCGTGCGGCCTTCGGCGAGGATGCCGTTGGCGTAGCCGGCGGCCTTCTTCCAGCCGGCGGGATGGAGGGTCTGGTGCGGGGTCATCGTCATCATGGCGGTTCTCCGGTCTTTCCGGCGTCAGACGCCGAGATAGCGGTTCTGAAGGTCGGCATCCAGCGCGTCGGGCCGGCCGGACCAGACGGTGCGGCCCTTTTCCAGCACGAAGCAGCGGTCGGCGGCGGGCAGAAGCTCGGCAAGCGTCTTGTCGACGATCAGGATCGACTGGCCCTGCGCCTTCAGGGCGCGGAGCACGGCCCAGATGTCGGCGCGGATCACGGGGGCGAGCCCTTCCGACGCCTCGTCGAGGATGACGAGGCGCGGATTGGTCATTAGCGCCCGGCCGATGGCCAGCATCTGCTGCTCGCCGCCGGAA
>DAOMOI010000068.1:0-1862 GCA_035444225.1 Aquamicrobium sp.
CCAACTGACGGACAAGCCGCTCGCGGCGCTCGCCCATGTCGCGCAGCGCGCGCTCGATCTGGGTGCGGCCGGCCGCCGCTTCCGCCTTTTGCGCGGTCAGCGCGGCGAGCGCGGCCTCGCTGGCGGCAAGCTGCGCCGTTGCGTCCGCCACCGCGGCGGCGGTCGCGTCGGCGCGCTCGTCGGCGCCGGCGGCCTGCGCGCCAAGCAGCGCCTCCTCCTCGTCCAGCCGGGCGAGCACCTCGGCATTGTCGCGCACCATGCGCTCCTCGCGCACGATGTCGGCATCGAGCTGGGAAAGCCGCTTCTCGAGCTCGGCGGCGCGGGCGCGCAGGCGCTGCGCCTCGTCCTCGATCTGCGCCTTGGCGATGGTCAGCCGTTGCAGGGCGGCAGCGGCGGAAGCTTCCGCCTCGCGCAGCGCGGGCAGGTGGTGGGCGCCGACCGCCTGCTCCTTGGCGGCCTGCATCTGCGCGGCGGCGCGATCGCCCACCAGCGTCGTCGCCTGCGCCAGCGCCGACTTCGCCTCGGCCTCCTGCTCCTTGGCGATCGACCAGCGCAGGTGGAACAGGATGGCTTCGGCCTTGCGGATCTCGGCCGACAGGTTCCTGAAGCGCGAGGCCTGGCGGGCCTGCCGCTTCAGGCTCTCGATCTGGCTTTCCAGCTCGCCGACCACGTCGTCCAGCCGCTCAAGGTTCTGCTCGGCGGCGCGCAGGCGCAGTTCCGCCTCGTGGCGTCGGGTGTGGAGGCCGGAAATGCCGGCCGCCTCTTCGAGCAGCGCGCGGCGCGCCTGCGGCTTGGCCTGGATCAGCTCGCCGATGCGGCCCTGGCCGACCATGGAAGGCGAGCGCGCGCCGGTGGATTGGTCGGCGAACAGGAGCTGCACGTCGCGCGCGCGCGCCTCCTTGCCGTTGATGCGATAGACGGAGCCGGCCTCGCGCTCGATCCGGCGCGAGACCTGCAACTCGTCGGCGTCGTTGAAGGCGGCCGGCGCGGTGCGGTCGGCATTGTCGAGGAACAGCGTCACCTCGGCGGTGTTGCGCGCGGGGCGCGTGGCCGAGCCGGAGAAGATGACGTCGTCCATGCCGGACGCGCGCATGTTCTTGTACGAGCTTTCGCCCATCACCCAGCGCAGCGCCTCGACAAGGTTGGACTTGCCGCAGCCGTTCGGGCCGACGATGCCCGTCAGTCCGCGCTCGATGACGAATTCGCCCGGCTCGACGAAGGACTTGAAGCCGAGGAGGCGCAGGCGGGAGAACTTCATCGTCCCGCCCCTGTGCGTCCCGCGCCCCGCCCGGGTCTAGAGCAGGCCGTCGATGATGGCCGACATCTCGTCAACCTTCAAAGCCCCCGAATATTTGTTGCCGTTGATGAAGAAGGTCGGCGTGGCGTCGATGCCGAAATCGTTGGCGCCGCGCAGGCGCACGGCGCGCACATTGTCGAGAAGCGCCTGATCGGTCAGGCAGGCCTCGAACGATTCCTGCGAGAAGCCGCCGAGCCGCGCGATCTGGAGCAGCGCCTCGCGGGCGTTGTCCGCCGCCGCCCATGTCCGCTGCTGCTTGAACAGCACGTCGACCATGGCGAAATACTTGTCGTCGGCGCAGCGCGCCAGCATGAAGCCGGCCTCGGCGCGCGGGTCGAACGGGAACTCGCGGAAGACGAGCCGCGCCTTGCCGGTATCGATATATTTTTCCTTGATCGCCGGCAGCGTCTCGACGTGGAAGGTGGCGCAGTGGCTGCACGTCATCGAGGCGTACTCGACGATGGTGACGGGCGCGTCGGCGTTGCCGATGGTCTTGTCCGGCAACGCGCCTTCTTCCAGCAGCTTCGCCATGTCGACCTTGCCCGAGGGCGCGGGAGCGGCGGCT
>DAOMOI010000068.1:1885-8337 GCA_035444225.1 Aquamicrobium sp.
GGAGCAGGCGTCGCCGGCGCGGCCTCCGCCGCCGGAACCTGACCGCCGCCGGAATCGCTGCACGAAGCGAGAAGCGCCAGCGCCGGCAGGCCGGCAAGCGAGGCAAGAATGGTACGGCGCGGTACGGAGCGGATCATTGCGAATCACCTGACGACAAATTGAACTGTGCAGCCATTTCGGCCGCGAAGGCGAGAGTCATGCCGAAATAAGGCAAATCTGTCCCCAATCCAATGGGGAGGCGGCGAGGAAGGGTTCACGAAGGAGAGAGGAAGGGGAAAGAGCGAATAGGGAATAGCGAATAGTGAGTGGAGGCAGGGTCGCCGGCGCGCGGTGAAACCGACTTCCGAGGCGCGGGAGGTCCCTTTTCCCCTGTTCGCTATTCGCTATTCGCTATTCCCTACTCACTATTCCCCACTCACTCCCTTCCCCATCACCGACCGTCCCAGCCTCGCCAGCGCCTCGCGCAGGCCGTCGTCCTCGATCTCGCTCACGAGGCCGTCGAGACGGGCGGCCTGGGCGCCGCTGAGGCTGTGCTGCCGGGGGCGGCGCTTCTGCGGGGCGGCGACGGGCTTCTGCACGATCTTCAGGCGTCCCACGGCCGCGAAGCCGAGAAAGGCGTTGACGCGCGCGATTACCTCGCCGGTCTGGTGCTGGAGGTGCAGCGCCGCCATGCCTTCGCAGGCGACGATCAGCGTGCCGGGCTCGAAGGGGTCGTCCTCATGCGCGCGGCGCGGCCAGGCGATGCGCTCGGGCCTTGTCGTGGCGGCCAGCCGCGCGCCGGCGATCTCGTCCCAGGACTGGACGAGGCCGATGGTGATGCCGGCGCGCTTGCGCAGCACCGGATCGAGGATGCCGGCGGCGAGGTCGCTGACCGGCACGGCATTGAAGCTGCGGCGTTTCCCTGTCATGAGCGGTCTTTACGTCACGGTCGGCGGTTGATCGAGAATGAAGGCGCATCCTAGCAGCAAAGACAGCGGAAATCAGGTGGCCGCGCGCCTGCTCGCCTGGTACGACGCGCACCACCGCGACCTGCCGTGGCGGGTGGGGCCGGCGAAGGCGGCGCGCGGCGAGCGTGCGGACGCCTATCGCGTCTGGCTTTCCGAAGTCATGCTCCAGCAAACCACGGTCGAGGCGGTCAAGCCTTATTTCGCCCGCTTCACCGCGCTGTGGCCCTCGGTCGAGGCGCTTGCCGCGGCGGATGCCGACGACGTGATGAAGGCGTGGGCCGGGCTCGGCTATTATTCGCGCGCCCGCAACCTCAAGAAATGTGCCGAGGCCGTGGTCGGCCACCACGGCGGGCGCTTTCCCGAGACGGAGGACGCCTTGCGCGCGCTGCCCGGCATCGGCGCCTATACGGCGGCGGCGGTCGCCTCGATCGCCTTCAACCGCCCGGCGGCGGTGGTGGACGGCAATGTCGAGCGCGTGGTCTCGCGCCTTCACGCCATCGCCACGCCCCTGCCGGCCGCGAAAGCCGGGATCAGGGCATATGTCGAGGCGATGCTGCCGCCGGACCGGCCGGGCGATTTCGCGCAGGCGATGATGGACCTGGGTGCGACGCTGTGCTCGCCCAGGCGGCCGAAATGCATGCTGTGCCCGGTCAACGGAGATTGCGCGGCGCTGGCCGAGGGCGAGCCCGAGCGGTATCCCGTAAAGGCGGCGAAGAAGGAGCGCCCACGCCGGCGCGGGGCGGCCTTCGTCGCGGTGCGGGGCGACGGCGCGGTGCTGTTGCGCAAGCGGCCGGCCGCCGGCCTGCTCGCCGCCATGGCCGAGCCGCCGACGAGCGCATGGAGCGCGCGGCAGGACGGAGAGACCGGCCCGGACGCAGCGCCCTTTCCCGCCGCGTGGCGGCCGGCAGGGGCCATCGTCCACGTCTTCACCCATTTCGAGCTGACGCTCGACGTCTGGCGCGCCGATGTCGGCGACGCGCCCGCGCCGGAGGGCGCATGGTGGTTCGCGCCGCGCGCGCTCGCCGGCGAGGCGCTGCCCACGGTGATGAAGAAGGCGATCGCGGCCGCCGTGCCGGATGCATTCGGGAAAGGGCGAAAAAAGGACTAGAGCGCGCGGCGAGGCGGCATGACTTTCAGCCGTTTGCGCCGCCCCTCATCCGGCTGCCGCCACCTTCTCCCCGTGAACGGGGAGAAGGGAACTATTCCTCTCCGCTTTCGTCAATCGCGAGCGTAGCAAGACAGACGGAAAGAACGCGGCCGGCATTCTTCTCCCCGTTCACGGGGAGAAGTGCCCGGCAGGGCGATGAGGGGCAGCGCAGATAGCCGAGATTGGCTACTTCCAGCGCGCGAGAGGTTCAGGCCCCCGCCCGCTCGATGCCGAGGCGGGCGATGCGGCGCAACTCGTCGATCGGGGTCAGGCCGCCGTGGCGCTCGTAGTGCCAGAAGGTCCAGCCGTTGCAGGCGTCGAGGCCCTGCACCAGCGCGCCGACCTTGTGGATCGAGCCGGCGGCGTCGCCGCAGGCCAGCGTGCCGTCGGCCCTGACCTCGGCGCGGAAGCGGCGGCGCGCGTCGTAGAGCGCCGCGCCCGGCCTGATCAGCCCGTTGTCAAGCAGGCTGGCGAAGGCGACGCGCGGCTCGGCGCGCTTGCCGGTCATGATCTTCAGCGCGGTCATTTCCAGCGGCTCGACGCCGGCGATGCGCTCGAGTGCTGCGTCGATATAGGCCTGCTCGCGCTCGACGCCGACGAAGCGGCGGCCGAGCTTCTTGGCCACCGCGCCGGTGGTGCCGGTGCCGAAGAACGGGTCGAGCACCACGTCGCCGGGCTTGGACGAGGAAAGCAGCACCCGTGCCAGCAGCGCCTCGGGCTTCTGCGTCGGGTGAATCTTGTCGCCGTTGTCGTCCTTCAGCCGCTCGGCCCCGGTGCAGATCGGAAACAGCCAGTCCGAGCGCATCTGCACGTCGTCATTGGCCGCCTTCATCGCCTCGTAGTTGAAGGTGTAGCCCTTGGCGGAAGCGTCGCGCGAGGCCCAGATCATCGTCTCGTGCGCGTTCTGGAAGCGGCGGCCGCGAAAGTTCGGCATCGGGTTGGTCTTGCGCCAGACGATGTCGTTCAGGATCCAGAAGCCGAGATCCTGCATGATCGCGCCGACGCGGAAGATGTTGTGATAGGAGCCGATCACCCAGATCGTGCCGTTGGGCTTGAGCACCCGGCGCGCGGCGAGCAGCCAGGCGCGGGTGAAGGCGTCATAGGCGGCGAAGCTGTCGAACTGGTCCCAGGCGTCGTCGACCGCGTCGACCTTCGACTGGTCGGGCCGGTGCAGGTCGCCGTCGAGCTGGAGGTTGTAGGGCGGGTCGGCGAAGATGACGTCGACCGACTTTTCCGGCAGCCGCTCCAGCGCGGCGACGCAATCGCCCTTCAGGATGGTGTCGAGCCATTCGGCGGAAGGCGCGGAAGGCGAAAGGCCGTCGAGAAGGCGCAAGGAAGGCGTGGCAGCAGGCATGGAACGCACCGGAACGAGGGTTACTCTTAACTCGCCGTTATCCTTACCTTTTTGCGTAAATTTTTAGTGAAGCCGCCGCGCCGCCTCGGCACGGTCGCCTGCGGCCGGGTTGCCGGCCGGCGAGGGGCCGCCGCTTCAGGCTCAATGGGCGATCTTCTTCGAGCAACCCCGGAAGCCGGAGTGATGCCAAGAGGCTCGCTAAGCGGTGCCGGAGTGCGCCGGCATGGAATCGGCCGCGCCCGACGATTTTCCGGCCGGCGAACCGGCCGGGCGTTGCGCGCCCTTGGCCGGAACGGGACGGGCTGGTACTTTCCCCGTATGCGATTGCCCTGCGGGGAGCGGGCGCGGATTTTCTTCCGTCGGCTGGATGGCCGGGTGGCGGAGCGTATTCAGGAGAACGCCATGTCCGAAACCGAGCCGTCTGCCGCATCCGGGCCCGCCATTCTCGCCGCCGAGCTTTCGGCCGCGCTGAAGGACCTGCACCGGGCATTGATCCGCTCCGAGATCGGCGACGATCCGGCGCTGCAAAACCCCTATACGATGCTGTTCGCGCTGATCGGCGATCCGCGCTTCGCCTGGATGGGCCCGCTGTCGCAGCTGATCGCCCGCATCGACCAGCAGGTCGCGGATGAGGAGATCGCGGGCCCGGAAGCGCTCGCCGCCCTGCATGGCGAGGTTGCCGGCCTGACCGGGGAGGGCAAGGACGCGGACGCCGCCTTCCGCATGCGCCATGTCATGGCCTTGCAGAAGGAGCCGCAGGTCGGGCTGGCCACGGGGCGGCTGCGCAAGGCGCTGGCGAAGCTGCCGCCGCTGCCCGACGCCGATTGATCAGGGCCGGTTGATCAGGGCTGGTCGATCCGGGCCATTGATGCGGGAAGGCCTCCCCCGATCAGCTCCGGCCCAGCCCGCGCCCATCCGGCCTTGCGTCCGGCCCTTTCCCGCCGCCGCGGGTTACCTGTCGGGTCGCCCGGTCGCTTGAGGCCTCCGGTCTCGTCACCGGACGGGCCGGACGGGATTTTTCCGAGGCGACCGGCTCCACGTCCGAGGCCCGCTGCATGCGCTCCTTCGGTGGCTCGCGCCTTCCTCAGAAGCTCCTGCCGTCGACCGGCACCCGCTTCACCTCCGTCAAGTCGATGCCTTCGAGGCAGCGTATGTTGATCGCGGCCGTTTCCTTGCCGTCGGGCGCGGTGCCGAGGCTGAACGGCGCGCAGCCGCAATCCGGGCAGAAGCGGTGGTCGATGACGTGCCGGTTGAAGCGATAGGACGCAAGCTGGTCGATCGACGTCCCCGTCTGCAGATGCTCGCGCGGCACGAACCAGAGCAGGAAGCCCTTGCGGCTGCAATGCGAGCAGTTGCACTCCAGCGCCTCCGCCGGGGCGCCCTCGACCTCGAATGTCACCTTGCCGCAATGGCAGCTTCCCGAAACCATTTTCTTCTCCTGCTCCTCCACGCGCCGCCCGGCGGTGCCAGCATAGCTTTTCCGCGCTGCGCCGGCTATTCGCTCCATACGGCCAGTTCGTTGCCGGCCGGGTCGGTGAAATGAAAACGGCGGCCGCCGGGGAAGGGGAAGGTCGCCTTCACCACGGTTCCGCCCGCCGCCGTCACGGCGGCAAGCGTCTTTTCGAGGTCATGCGCGTAGAGCACCGGCAACGGCTTCGCCGCGACCGCGGCCACGCCGTCGAAACCGCCGTCCAGCCCCTCCGCAAAGGCGGCGTAGGAGGGCCCGTAATCGGTGAAGCGCCAGCCGAAGGCAGCCGCGTAGAAGGATTTCACCGCGCCAAGCGTCCCGTCGCCGGCCTGCATTTCCAGATAGTCGAGCTTGCCGTCGGGTTTCATCTTTACATCCTCCAATGTTCATGTTTTGTTCATAGCATGATCGTGCTCGGATTCAAGCCGGATTTTGCGGCGCTGCTAATCGATTCAGTCCTGCGGCTGGGCTCGTGGCTGCTTGCCTTTGCCGCGCGCGGGTTTTATCGCTCTGGCCGCGGGCGGATGTGCGGCCTCTCCTTTCCTATCGAGGCCGCAACGTTCGCCGGGGCATCCGGAGACAGGGAAGCGGTCATGGCAAAGTGGGTCTACAGCTTCGGCGGCGGCAGCGCGGAGGGCAATGCCGGCGACAGGAACCTCCTCGGCGGCAAGGGCGCCAACCTCGCCGAGATGTGTGGGCTCGGGCTTCCGGTTCCACCGGGCTTCACCATCACCACCGCCGTGTGCTCGTGGTACTACGCCAACGACCGCTCCTATCCGGCCGAGCTCGAGGCGCAGGTCGCGGCCGCGCTCGACAAGGTCGGCGAGGTGACGGGCCGCCGGTTCGGCGATCCCGAGCGGCTGCTTCTGGTTTCGGTGCGTTCGGGCGCGCGCGCTTCGATGCCGGGCATGATGGACACGGTGCTCAACCTCGGTTTGAACGACGACACGGTCGCCGCGCTGGCGCGCGATTCCGGCGACGAGCGTTTCGCCTATGACAGCTATCGCCGCTTCATCCAGATGTATTCCGACGTCGTGCTGGGCGTGGCCCACGAGCATTTCGAGGAGATACTGGAGGACGAGAAGGCGCGGCGCGGCCATGAGCTGGACACCGACATCACCGCCGCCGAATGGCAGGAGATCATCGCGCTCTACAAGGCCAGGGTCGAGGAGGAGCTTGGCGCTCCCTTCCCGCAGGACCCGCGCGAGCAGCTCTGGGGCGCGATCGGCGCGGTGTTCTCGAGCTGGATGACGCCGCGCGCCGTCACCTATCGCCGCCTGCACGACATTCCCGAGGACTGGGGCACGGCCGTCAACGTCCAGGCCATGGTGTTCGGCAACATGGGCGAGACGTCGGCCACCGGCGTCGCCTTCACCCGCAACCCCTCGACCGGCGAGAAGAAGCTCTACGGCGAGTTCCTCGTCAACGCCCAGGGCGAGGACGTCGTCGCCGGCATCCGCACGCCGCAGAACCTGACCGAGGAAGCCCGCATCGAGGCCGGTTCCGACAAGCCGTCGATGGAAAAGGCGATGCCCG
>DAOMOI010000069.1:0-7977 GCA_035444225.1 Aquamicrobium sp.
CGCAGATCAGGTTCCGCAAGGGCCATGCCCTGCTGTCGGAGGCCGAGCTTGCAGGCCTGCACGCCGCCGAGACGCTGGTCGCCTCCGAGGAGCCCAACATTTCCGGCGGCGGCATCGCGCTCTCCATCGACCTGACCGGCAACGCCGACGGGTTGATCGGTTATCGCGCCAAGCATCACACGGCCGTGGTCGACGTCGACAAGCGCGCGGCGCAGGACGTTTACGATTTCTGGGAGCCGCTTCACGCCCGCGGCCGCCCCGAGCTGATCCTCGACCCCGACGAGTTCTACATCCTCGTCAGCCGCGAGGCCGTGCACGTGCCGCCGCGCCACGCCGCCGAGATGACGCCGTTCGACCCGCTGGTCGGCGAGTTCCGCGTCCACTATGCCGGTTTCTTCGACCCCGGCTTCGGCCATTCGGCCGCCGGCGGCACGGGCGCGCGTGCGGTGCTCGAGGTGCGCAGCCATGAGGTGCCCTTCATCCTCGAACACGGGCAGATCGTCGGCCGGCTGGTCTATGAGCACATGCTCGGCCGGCCCGACCGGCTTTACGGCACCGACATCAAGTCCAACTATCAGGCGCAGGGCCTGAAGCTGTCGAAGCACTTCCGGGCCGCGAACCCGTAGCAGGGAGCCGGGACTGCGCTTCCGGCCGCTCAGTCCTCGGACCCGGGATCGTCGGTCAGGCAACCCATGCCGTGACAGCCCTGGTAGTTGCCGTCCTCGTCGAAGTTCGGCTCGCCTTCGCGGTCGAACTGGGGCGTGTCGTCGACCTCCTCGTCGGGATCGTCGACGACGCAGCCGATGCCGTGGCAGCCGTTGTAGCCGCTGCTTTCGGCATAGTTGGTGGTGGTGTGGTGCCGCTGGCTGCGGCTTTCATGGGCCATGTCGTCGATGATCGCGCCCAGCACCGCGCCGGCCACGACGCCGCCGACGTCACGGCCGCGATGGTCGTAACGGCGCGCATTGGCATCGAAGCCGTCGCCACGGCCATGGTGATAGCCCGCGACATCGGCGAACACGCCGGCGCAGCCCTGTGCGACCCAGATATATTTGCTCTTGGGATTGTATCCCCAGCTTCGGTTGAGGATGCAGGGGCTGCTGGAGATCTGATGAATGAGTTGCGGCTGCGACAGGGGCCCGGCCCAGCACTCGCCATACTGATAGTGGCGCGAATGGCACTCGACGGTGGACTCGGCCTGCGCCGGCGCGGCCCACGCAAGCAGCCCGAGGGCGGCACCGGCAATGAAAAGGACTTTGTTCATCTCTCGATCCCCGTTTGCCGCAAATCAGTCGCTAATCGCGGTAATCCTGACGATATCCCGACCGCCGGCCTCTGAAAACCATGGCAATCAATCGGCCGGCGGGGAAGTGGAAGCCGCCGGGCAGCCGGCACTCTGTGAGCGTAACGTGAAAGCGGGATCATTTCCTGACAGCCCTCCGCCATCGGCGCCGAAAGATATTGCCCGGCGGCGAGCGGAGATTGTCAGAAAGCCGCCGCCGCTTTCAGCAAACCCTCACGAATCGCAGACGGACGGCCGGGCAGAGCTTGGAGGGGCGGCTGGCCTTTGGCATGAAGCGGTGGTCGCCTGAAGGCCGAGGGGAATAACGGATGAAGGCCATCGAGGCCGCATCGCGCGCAAAGGAGCGCGGCATCGTTTTCAACAGGGCCTGATTGCGGATCGCGGCGATAATGGTGACAATCGGCTTCCGGCGCGGAGGAGGCGGCCCATGAACACGACTGTGGCGGACTGACGATGTACGATTTCAGGCGGAAGGTCGCCATGGCGACCAATAAGGCGTGGCTGGCGGGACTTGCCCTGTGGGCGCTGTTGCTGGCCCTTTCTCCGGCTTATGCCAACGATACCACGGCGACGCTCAGCGCCGGCGGCCTCGAACTGACCGTCAGCGCGGATATCGCGATGGAGAAGGAGGAGCTTTATCTGTCTACCGAGGGTGTGCGGGTCAGCTATCTGTTCCGCAATTCGAGTGCGGCGGACATTCGCACGCGCGTTGCATTCCCGATGCCCGAGGTGCCGTTCGGCCCCTTCGACAACATCGTTCTGCCGGAGCCCGGCGCCGAGAATTTCGTCGGCTTCACCGTGAAGGCCGATGAGCAGCCGATCGCGCCCGAGCTGCACGTCCAGGCCATCAGCGCGCCCGTGGACGACGACGCCAAGCCTGCCTTTCCGCAGGGCGCGGACATGACGGAAGCGGTGCGGCGCGCCGGTCTGCCGGTCAATGCAGGCCTGGAGAGCTGGAAATCGACCCTGGCCGAGATGCCGCGAAGCCGGCGCGAGGCGCTCGTCGCCGAAGGGCTGCTTTATGACGATGGCGGGGACGCCTCGCCCGACGGGATCGTGCCGCAATGGTCGATGCGCGAGACGTATCATTGGGAGCAGACGTTCCCGGCGGGCGAGGCCGTCAGGATCGAGCATCACTACAAGCCGGTGTCGGGGATGTCTTTCTTCGCCGGCGACCCGTCGGACATGGACACGATCGAGACGGCCTTCGCCGAACGCTACTGCCTCGACCGGAACGGCCTGGCGGGCGTGCGCCGGCTGCTCGGCAAGGCCAGGGAAGCCGCTGCTGCGGGCAAGGACGACGCCTATGTCTTCGCGACGGAAACCGAATATGTGCTGCGCACCGGGGCCAACTGGAAAGGCCCGATCGGCGATTTCCGCATGACCATCGACAAGCTGCATCCGGATGCGGTCATGTCCACCTGTGCCGAAGGCATCGCCAAGACCGGCCCCACGACCTTTACCGTCGACCGCACCGATTTCACCCCGACGCACGACGTGCGTTTCATCGTCTTCCGGCTTGGCGAGCCGGGTTGACCGTGCCGGTTGCCTGCTCGACGGTGCAACCGCCACATTGCCCGGGCACCTGGCCAGGGGGGCGTTCCTGAGGAAGCACTGTCCAGAAGATTGATGACTTATTGCCTGTCCCTGCCTGTCTTGCGCCTTCTCGTCCTGACTGTCGCGCTGTTCGTCGGCGGCCCCGCCTCCGCGCAGCAGGAGCCGAACGAAGCCGGGGCGGCAACGGTCGGCGTCTATGTGCACCCGCCCTTCGTGACGAAGTCGGGCGACGGCTATGGCGGCATGGCGATTGACCTGTGGGAGCTGGCCGCCGGCCGGCTTGGAGTCGCCAGCCGCTACGTCGAATATGAAAATGTCGGCGCGCTGGTCGATGCGACGGCTTCCGGGTCGGTCGACGTCGCCGTCACCAACATGACCGTCACCCGCGAGCGCGCCGAGCGTATCGACCTGACTCATCCGTGGTTCGATGCCGGGCAACGCGTCCTGGTGCGCCAGGACGGCGGCATCGGCACCGGAGACCTGCTGCGCGGCCTGAACGAATCGGGCCATCTCCAGACCTATGCGGGCATAGCGCTCGTCATCGTCATCGCGACCTTTCTGGTGACGCTGTTCGACCGCAGGTTCGACGACTCGTTTCCGAAACGCTGGCGTGACGGCATGGCCGAAAGCTTCTACACCGTCATGTCCGTGGCCACGTCCGGCAAGGCGCCGGCGCGCAAGAACCTGTTCGGCTGGGTGGGCCGGATATGGCAGGGCCTGTGGCTGGTCTGCGGCATCGCGGTGCTCGCCTACGTCACCTCGTCGGTAACCAGCGTGATGACCACCCTGTCGCTGACCAACCAGATCAATTCGGTAGCCGATCTTCCCGGCCGTGTCGTCGGCGTTCAGCCGGGCAGCGTGTCGGAAGATTATGCGCGGCGGGCCGGGCTCAACGCCAGGCCCTTCCAGCATATCGAAGAGGCCGCGAACGCGCTGGCGGCGGGCGCGATCGACGCCGTCCTCGGCGATGCGCCGGTGCTGGAATATTATGCGCACACCAATCCGGCGCGGGGGCTGGCGGTTGTCGGCCCGCTCTTCGCGCCCGACAAATACGCCTTCGGCCTGACGCAGGACAGCAGGCTGACCCGCCAGCTGTCGGTCGAGATCATCGGCCTGCACGAAAGCGGGCGCCTCGGGCAGATCAGGGCGCGCTACTTCGGCGAGGAATAGGCGGCGGCCCTGGGCCGGTCAGGCAAGAACGTCGAACAGCACGGCGATCCAGACGACCTGCGCTGCCAGCGCAAGTGCGGCATAGACCGCGTCGTAGCGCGGCGACCGCATGGCCAGCCCGGCCGCGGCCCCCGCGATCAGCAGCGCCTGCCGGACCGGGTAGGCGAGCCCGTAATGGTGGTAATACTTCTCGCCCTTGACCAGCGTATCGACCACGTCGATGACGAACAGCCCGATTAGAAGCGCGTAGAACCAGCTTCGTCTGCGCTCGAAATAGTCCCGGAAGCCTTCATATTCCCGGATTTCGTCCGGAAACAGCATCGCGGCCAGCATCACGAACATGATGGAATAGGAGATCAGGAGGAAATAGAGGCCGAAGGTCCATACGCGCGTTTGCGACAGCGCGAACTCGAACCACCAGAAATGAATGATGAACAGGAAGATGCAGATCACCCACGCGAAATGCACCGGATAGATCTTTTCCTTTCCCGGATGCTGGATGAAACGGGTGGCGCCGCTGACCAGCCGGGCGACGCTGAGGCCGAGGATCATGCCGACGATGATACGGATGTGCACGAAGATTTCGTGGCTCGGCTGAGCGGCGGCGTCGACCTCCATTTGCGGTTCTCCTGTTGGCGGTGTAACGACGGCGTTCGCTATCCGGGCGATCCGTGCCTCAACGCGCTCGGGCTCGTCTGGCGCAGGCGCTTCATGGTTGACGACAGATGGCTATGGCTCGAAAAGCCGCAGGCTGCCGCGACCTCGGCCAGGGGGCGGTCGGTGGACAGAATGAGCTGTTGCGCCTTTTCCGTGCGCAGCTCCAGTATGTAGCGGTGCGGGGGCTGGCCCACGGTCTGGCGGAAGGCGCGGAGAAAGTGACCGGGTGACAGTTCCGCCACTTTCGCCAGCACGTCGATGCGCAGGTCGCCGGTCAGGTTGGACTGGATATAGTCGCTGACGTCGCGCCACGAGCGCGCGGAAAGACCGCCGCGGTGGGGCGCGGCCGCCCGGCCGGCGGCAGCGGAATAGTGGCGCAGCAGATGGATCGAGAACACGGTCAGAAGGGAGTCGAGATAGACCGGATTGGCGGCCTGCGCGCCGGTCAGTTCGTCGCGGATCATTTCCGCTATCAGCAGCGCCTTGCGATCGCTGAACCCGCGGCGCGGCGGCTGCAGCTCGTCCGCGGCGCATTCGAACTCCGCCTGCGCAAGCGCCGTCAGCCGGCGCGGTTGCAGCGCGACCAGCAGGCTTTCCTTGGGCGTGGGCCAGCTCGCATAAAGCTCCGCCGTGGCGGGTATGATCTCGAGGCAACCGACGGGCGCGAGGAAGTCCGCCTTCCTGTCGCTGTCGAGCGCCATGACGCGGCCGGGCTGCGGCGTGAACATTACCAGCGCCATATGCGCCGGTGCCTCGAACTCGATCGCGTCCGGGTCGACGCGGGTGTAGGCGGCGGCGTAACTGTCGTCCTCGAACCGAGGGCCCCAATGGGCGGGTATGCTCTTCAACAAGTCGCTCATTATCGAACCGCTGCCGTACCCCCGTTCGGAAGCTATTCGCAAAATAGCCGGGAGTGAAGTCAACGGTTCAGCCGGCACCGGCAGGGCGCGGGCTGCCGCCCGCCATGACCGCAAGCGAAGGGCCCGCTTCCATGCCCGAAAAAGGGCGGCGGTCTACGGCCTTTTCTTCTCCTGCCGGGCGGTCGAGACCGCCTGTTGCCATCGGCTCGGCGCCTTGTCGGTGCGATGAGTGCAGCCCGGCCAGCAGCACGGGCGCCTCTTGCCTTCCAGCAGTTCGTCGCAGGTTCGCTCGATGCGACGCTGGCGCGTCCCTGACTGTTTTGCGTCATCCACCCAGCAAATGAACTCGTTCCGACCGAGCGGCGTCAGGCTTTCCCACAGCGCGAAGACCTTCGGATCCGACCGCAGCGCCGCCTGCATATCCCGACCTGCCTTGTGGACGGTGCCATGCGGAAAAGCGTTTGCCATGCAACCTCCAGACAATGCAGCCGGCTCCAGCCTCCAGACGGAGTGTCGGCCATCGGGGCCTGTTTGGGGCGAAGAAATATCCACGATAAAGTTGGCAGCAGAACGGCCGGATATCGGCCAATGTCAAAAGGTCTCCTTCAGGCCCACCCTCCAGATCGGCCTGCGGCGACGCTCGGCGACGAACACCCACGGGCCGGCTCCACCGGAGGGCCTACAAGGGGATGCACGGAAATCGCGGGCTTCCCCGAACGGCGGCTGCGACGGATCAAGTTGGCGCTTGACAGAAGCCCCCGCGCCCGCGATCTATGGGGCGCGCGCGGGTGTAGCTCAATGGTAGAGCAGAAGCTTCCCAAGCTTACGACGAGGGTTCGATTCCCTTCACCCGCTCCAGTTGCCCCCCATGTAAACGCGCGGAAGCACCGAGATCCACGGATTATCCCTCCGCATGGCGGTGCAGCCATTGCGCGTCGGGCTGACGGGCAAGCCGGTCTGGCCGCGCTGGACAGGCCGGATCAGCCCACGTCACCGCCCCGGCCAGCGTTGCTCGCGCCCGTCCCATCGGCGATCCCGGTCGGGGCGGTTCATGCCCTGACGGCCCCGGATCTGGCGCGCGTCTTCGCGCCTTGGCGACGGAGAAGCGTGCCGCGAACGGTGATCGCGGCGGATATCGCGTGCGGGCGGCCTCGCCTGGCGATGGTGCCGCTGGGCGTGGCGGGGTCCGTGCTCCCGGTAGACCCGATGCGGCCGGTGGGAACGTGGATGCACGTAGCGCGGCCGGTAACGCACCCGGGGGCCGGAGTCGTAGATGATCGCGCTGCCGGCGTAGTACCCGCCATACGCGCCGCCGTAATACGGGCCGTAGCCGTCATAATACGCGCCGTAGCCGTCATAGTAGGGGTCGCTGACGCAGCCGGAAACAGCCACGGCGATCAAGCCGACCAAGGCTGACATAAGCAGGGTTCTCATGGGCATGACCATGCCTCCAGATGCCCGTGGAGCACCGAGGCCCATCAGGCAATATCACGACGCCGCCCGCATGAAGAGAACCACACATCGCGCTCATCGACAAGCGGCATCCCGGCGGCCGGTGGGTGGCGTGACGCCGGCACCGATGAGGGCTGCGAACCGGAGGAGGCGAAGCCGCCGGCCGCTCCGGCGCGCGCGGGGTTCCCTCGTTCCGTCGCGGCTTTGCGGTGGACGCGTGGTCCCTTCTTCTCATCACCGCACGGGAACAGGAAGGCCAGCAAAAGCAAATATATAGGCCAAAGGACGCGAATAAAGTTCCTTGTTTGTTCACTTCAAGGCGCCATCCTGATATAAGGAAGATATTCCTATTTGTGGAGGTGTAGAGGTGAGCGTCATCAGGGCCGGGCAACGCGAGGGGCGCAGCGGGGATCGCGAGGGGGAGACGGCTGCTACGGCCGAACGCCGTGCTTGCGGCGCAGCCGCGACGAAGGTTCAGCCTTGCGGCAGAGCCGCGACGAAGGTTCGGCCTTGCGGCCCGGCCGCGACGAAGGTTCAGCCCCGCGGCGCGGACGCGAAAGCGGTCCAGCCCCGCATTGCCGCGAACAAGGCCCGGCGCAATCCGCCGCGCGGCGCGGCCGGCCGCGATCCCGGCGCGGCCCGCCGTCCCGCGCAGGCGCCCGCCCGTCGCGCCGGGGCGCAGCCTGCCCTGCGCGCGCCCCTGGCCGAGAGCCATCCCGACCGCATCCTTGCCGCCTGCGACGGCGTCATCGACATCGTCGCGGCGCTGTTCAACGTCTCCGGCAAGGAATTGCGGGAGCCCGGACGCTCGACGCTGGCCGTCAGCCGCGTGCGCCAGATCGCCATGTATGCGGCGCATGTGACGCTCGGCTTCACCATGGGCCATGTCGGGCAGGGTTTCGGCCGCGATCGCACCACGGTGCTCCATGCCTGCCACCAGATCGAGGATCTGCGCGAGGATGCCGAGTTCGACCGTAT
>DAOMOI010000069.1:7987-8234 GCA_035444225.1 Aquamicrobium sp.
CGGCGGGCAGGGCTGACGGCGCCGTCATGGACAGGGATACGGAACCGGACCGCGCCGGCCTGCGCATCCTGCGCTTCCTCGCCGGCGGAGAGGCGCGGCTGCGGCCGGCCGCAGCGCAGCGGCTGCTGCTGCTCGAGGCCGGCGTCAGGGGAACCATGGCGGCCGAGCCCGCGGTGCTGACCGCGCTGGAGCGGCGCGCGCTCATTGCCCGGCGGAATGAGACGCTGCGCATCCGCGCTGCGGGGCG
>DAOMOI010000070.1:0-8221 GCA_035444225.1 Aquamicrobium sp.
GTAGCCGCCGGAGCGCTGGACGCGGAAGTCCTTGCCGGCGGCGGCCGGCACGACGGTGCCGGGCGTGTCGGGGCCGGTCAGCGGCTTGCCGTCGAGGAGGGTCTGGTGGACGGAAAGGACGCGCCCGTCCTCGGTCGCGCGGATGACGTAGGGGCCGAACTCGTCGCCGATCCAGATTTCACCGTCAAGATACTGGATGCTCTCGGGATCGAAATCCGCGCCGGTCAGGTAGCGGCTGTCGGTTCCCTCATAGGCGATGCGGAACGGCACCTTGCGGTCGGGATCGCGCAGGAAGACGGAGTCCAGGCGCTCGACCTTGCCGGTCTCGAAATCGGGCTTCATGCGGTGGAAGAACAGGAGCGCGTCGGGGCTGTTGAGCTTGGAGCCGAAGCCGTTGTCGGTGAGCGTGAAGATGCTGCCGTCCGCGGCGCGGTTCATGGCGAAGCCCGACATGCCCTGCACCGGCTGGCCGATGAAGGGCAGCGCGATGCCGGTCGGATGGCCGCCATAGGCGGCGCCGACGTCGCCGGGCACGGACATGGGCTGATGGTTGCGCGCCTTGCCGGTGAACTTTCCCGATACCCAGGCGTCCCGCGGGGCGTCCGCGGGCGGGATGATGAGCGTCAGCGCCGGCAGGAAGGCGTGTCCCGCCAGCTTCGCCGGGAAGACCTCCTCGGCGGAGGCGGGCATGGAGAAGGCGGCCAGCGCGGTCGCGGCGATCAGGGTGTGTTTCAGCATCGAAGGGCTCCCTCATGAGGCAATGGAAGATGCCGTTCCCCGGTACTCCGCGCCCATGACGCGCGCGTTTCAGTTCCACGACAGTTCCTTGACGCCGCCTCAGGAGCGCAGCGCCCGCGCCGGCGTCTGGCGGCAGGCGATCAGCGCGGGCAGCAGCGTGACGACCGCGGCCATGCACAGGAACGCCAGCAGCGTCCATGCGTCGGCGGGCTGGAACTCGACCGGCAACGCCACGCCGCTTGCCTCCGCGAGGCGTCGCGACAGCGCCCGCACGGCGGCGTAGCCGACCGCGAAGCCGGCCAGCAGGCCGAAGGCGAGGATCACGAAGACTTCCAGCCAGACCATGGCCAGCACCACCGCGCGCGGCGCGCCGAAGGCGCGGAGCGCGCCGATCTGCCTGCGGCGCTCGAGGACGTGGACGGCGACCACCATCAGGATGGCGGCGCCGACCAGCGCCTGCGCGCCGGCGGCGACGGCGGAAAGCACCCGGCGCGCGTCGCCGAGCGTGCCGTAAAGGCGCGTCAGCACCTCGCCGGGGAAGACGGCCATGGTGGTTTCGGCGCGGTATTGCTGGCGCAGGGCGTAGGCGTCGGCGAAGCTCCTCGGCTTGACCACGATGGCCGGCACGCCGGGATTGTCCGGGTCGGCCAGCGCAGCGTCGTCCAGCGGCCGGGCGCCGGACTCGCCATGGTCATGATCGTGGCCGTGGTCCTCATCCGCGTCATGGGCGTGGGCATGAGCATGGTCCGCGTGGACGTCCCAGACGGACTGGATCGGCACGAGGATGGCGCGGTCCCAGGGCGTTCCGGTGGGCGCCATCCGCCCGACGATCCGGTATTCGGCGTGGGAGTGCACCTCTCCCGGCTCGCCCGCGGTTCCGTGGAAGGGATGGAAGCGCGCGCCGAGGTGAAGCGTCACCTGCGCGCCGGCCACCGCGTCGCCCGGATGGTCCAGCCCGCTGCCTTCGGCAAGCTCGCCGAGCATGGCGACGGCGTCGGGGGTGGTGCCGACGATGGGATAGTCGCGGACGAAATCTCCGAACCCGACCGGCACCGCCGCCGCCACGCGCGGGTCGGCGCGCAGCTCGGCCAGCACCCGCGCCGGCAGGAGCGGCAGCGGCGCGGGCTGGAGGAAAACGGAGGACAGCACCAGCTGCGCCTCGCTGCCCGGCGCGCCGACGACGAGGTCGAAAGGGGCGGCGGCGCGCGCGCTGCCCAGCCGCAGGGCGCGCTCCTGAAGCGTGACCGCGACGCCGAGCGCGGTGGCGAGCGCCACCAGCAGCCCCAGGATCGCCACGCCGATCCGGTTGCGGCGAAGATCCGCCAGAATGAAATGGAACATGCCCGTCTCCCCGCAATCAGGCCGTCAGGCAGCCGTTTTCCAGCCGCAGGGCGCGATCGAGCCGCCCCGTCAGCCTGTCGTCATGGGTGGCGACGATGAGCGTGGCGTCCGTCTCGCCGGCCAGCTCCAGCAGCAACCCCGCCACCGCCGCGCCGGATTCGGCGTCGAGACTTGCGGTGGGCTCGTCGGCGACGATCAGGCCCGGGCTGCCGACGAGCGCGCGCGCCACCGCCACGCGCTGCATCTGGCCGCGCGACATGGTCTCGACCGGCTGGCCGGGGCGTTCGATGCCGACCCGCTCCAGAAGCTCCAGCGCCCGCCCGCGTGCGCCGGCGGGCAGGCGCAAGCGCGACAGGCGCTGCGGCAGGAGCACGTTGGCCTCTGCCGAAAGGCCGGGAAAGAGGTGGAATTCCTGCATCACGAGGCCGACATTCTGCGCGCGCCAGCGGTCGCGCGCGCCTTCGGCCAGGCCGGCCAGGTTCTCCCCGTTCCAGACGACGCGGCCCGCGCCGGCGCGCTCCATCCCTGTGATCACGTTGATGAATGTGGTCTTGCCGGAGCCGGAGGGGCCGGTGAGCGCGACCCGCGCGCCCGGCTCCAGCGCGAACGCCGCGATGTCCAGCGCCGGCGCGGGCAGGCCCGGATAGCGGACCTCGACTCCTTCCATGGAAAGCGCGAGCATGGCTCAGGCCTTCCGGAAATCGGCGCCGACGACGCGCAGCAGGCTGACGAACCCCGTTTCCGGATCGGTCCGGGAGCCCACCTCCAGCGTGCCGGCGACCTCGATGAGGCCGTTGGCCTGCTCGAAGGTCCGGGCGCGATCGAGATAGACGACCACGATGTCGTCGGGCCAGTCGGCATCCGACGAGCAGAACGGACAGATCGACACCGGCACTTCGGTGAGAACGAAGAAATCGGCCTCGGCCTTGAGCGGCGGCGCCATGAACCCCCGGATCGTGACCGGTGCGCCATCCAGCGCCTTCACCTTGTCGGAGAAGCTCAGGCCGAGAACGCCGAAGCTGCTGTAGAGTTCGTCGAAGCCCAGCATGGATCCGGCGGATGCGCGCACCGGCGCGAGCAGGACGGCGCCCAGCGCGGCGAGCAGCCGGCGGCGTGTGAAGCGGAGCATCTGCATCTCCAGTCTCTCCCGGAACGGCCGAAGGCCCGGGCGTCGAGGCCCGGGCCTTCCCGCCGCGTGTGCGGTCCTATTGGGTCTGCCGGGCGCCGAGCGCGAGCGCCTCGGCGATCACGCGGTAGACGTCGCTCTGCTCCATGTAGCCCCTGAAGTTCTCGGAACCGGGGCCGCTGGACTGGAGCACGACGTCGTCGATGGCGTGCACGCCGGTGTCGCCGCTCGCCGGGATGTTGCCCTGCACGAACACCGCGCCCGGCACGTCCTTGTAGGCCTCGTTGGCGACGTACTTCTTGTTCTCGTCCTGGATCGCCGGCACGAACGGGCCGTCGAGCTTGGGGCGGAAGGTCTCGTAGTGGTCCGGGCCGTTGTTGGCGGCGAGGAACAGGCGGCGCGAGACGTCGACGCGGTCGGGATAGCCGTCGCCGTCCGCGTCGGCATAGTTGGGGAAACCGGCCTCGGCATAGGTGCCGACCTTCTCGCGCATGGCCTCGCCCGGCTTGTCGTCATCGACCGTGCCGATGATCGAGACGCCGTGGGTGTGGTCGCCGGTGACGATGATCAGCGTGTCCGGGTTGCCGGCGGCGAATTCGAGCGCCGCCCCGACCGCGTGGTCGAACTCGATCGTGTCGATCACGGCGCGGTCCCAGTCGAGCGGATGGGACATCTTGTCGACATTGGCCGCCTCGACCACCAGCACGAAACCGTCCTCGTTGCGCGACAGGAGGTCGAGCGCCGTGCGCGTCATGTCCACGAGGCCGGGCTGCTCGGGGAACTTGTCTACCGTGCCCTTGCCGAGGAAGTCGCGGTCGAGCGTGGTGTCCATGTTGCCGGTGTGGAACAGGCCGAGCACCTTGCCGGTGTTGGAGCCGCGCGCGGCCTCGAGCTCGGCCTTCGTCGTCGCCAGCGCGTAGCCGTCCTCCCGGTAGAGCGCGACGTGGTCGATGTCGTCCTTGCGCTTGGAGCCGGGCGTGGACTGAGGCAGGAAATAGGCCGAGCCGCCGCCCAGGATCACCTCGGGCCGGAGGTCGTAGGTCTGGCTGTTGATCTCGGCCTTGTCGGCGCGGCGGCGCGTATGGGCGAAGACCGCGGCCGGCGTGGCGTCCTGAAGCTCGGCGGTGGTGACGATGCCGATCGACTTGCCGGTCTGGCGACGCAGCGCCTCGGCGAGCGTCTCGACCTTGGGGTCGTCCAGCGAATCGGGCGTGCGGTCGGCATAGACGCCGAGCGCGTTCACCGCCGTCTTGTGGCCGCTCATATAGGCCGACATCGTGTTGGCGCTGTCGGTGGCGATCGCCTCGGTCGAGGAGGTGCCGATGAAGGCGGCCCGCTCCAGCCCGTCCATGTTCAGCCGGCCGTCGGCCTTGCCTTCGGTCATGCCCCTGGACATGATGCGCGCGGCAGTGCGGTGCGCGACCGACAGGCCGTCGGCGATCAGGAAGATCACGTTCTTCGCCACCGGCGTATCCGGCGTGCCGTAGACCTCCCAGGTCACGGACTTCTCCTGATCGCCGGCCTTGGCCACCACGGTGTAGGCGCCCGGCTCCGTGATCGTCACCGCGTCGATGCGCACGGCCGAGGCCTCGACGCCGTCTTCCTTCTCGATGAAGGTGGCGGCCTTGCCGAGCACCTCGGCGGCGGGCCGGCCGTTGACGGTCACGCTGACCTCCGCTTCGGCGACGACGCCATCGAACTCCACCTTCACGTCGAAAGGCGAGGAGACCAGAATGGTGGCGCGATCCAGCGGGAGGATCGTCGCGGCGGCGGCGATCGCCGGCGCCATGAGGATGGTGGTGGCGGTAAGGATTGCGAGCAGGCTTCGCATGACGGTTCTTCCTGTTTTCACGAAGGTCCGTCCTGGCTATTCCAGTCGGGTAACACTCCTGTGACGCCCGAGGCGGCCCGTCATCGCCGCTTGCGGACGACGCAGATCCAGGAGAAGCCGCGATGCATCCGTTCCGCCTCGCTCTCGCCGCCGATCTCGGCCGCGATGGCGCCGGCGACCTCGATGAGGTCGGGCCGGGGCGTGACGTGGTACCAGCGCAGCCAGGTGCGCATGGCGTGCCGGCTCCAGCGGGGGAGGCCGGCCATGTCGCCGAAATCGACGACGTGCAGTTCCCCACCCGGCGCGAGGTAGCGCACGGCGTCCCGCATCACGGCCTGCCAGCGCGGAATCATCGACACGGCGTAGGAGATGAAGACGCGGTCGTAGCCCTCCTGGCGGAACGTCGCCAGCGGGTCGAAGCTCTCGGCATCGGCCCAGGCGAGGCGTATCCGCTTCGCCATGCCGGCGCGCGCGACCGCGGACGCCGATGCCGCCAGCATCTCGCGCGATATGTCCACGCCGTGGAAGCCCGCATCGGGATAGCGCCTCGCCGCCTTGATCAGGTTGCGCCCGGTGCCGCAGCCGATCTCCAGCACGGTGCCTCCCGGCGGCGGGCGCAGGCCCTCGATCATCGGGTCGCGGCCCAGAAGATAGTATTTGCGCGTGGCGTCGTAGAAGCCGAAGCGCCGTTGCAGCCTGTAGACCCGGTCCATCAGCGCGGCATGGTCGAGATCGGTCGCCATGGCCTACTCCTCGAGGCTGTGAAGATGAAAACCGCCATAGATCGAGGAGCGGTCCTCCTCGTGC
The DNA here is from genome assembly GCA_035444225.1 of Aquamicrobium sp. GTDB lineage: Bacteria > Pseudomonadota > Alphaproteobacteria > Rhizobiales > Rhizobiaceae > Aerobium. Next base: position 5,844 of record DAOMOI010000070.1, read on the forward strand.
AGGACGCGCGATTCCTGCTCGTGATAGCGCCAGCGGACGAGGAGCGCCGGCTCCAGCCGGCCGAACAGCAGGTTGTCGGCGGCAGCAGTCCTGAAGATCACGCGGGCGCCGGGGCGGGCGGTACGGGTAATCTCGCGCCAGAGCGCGTTCAGTTGCGCGTCGCTCATCCAGTCCTGTGCATCGAGGAGCACGAAACGATCGACGCTTGCCGCGGGCTTCGACGCCAGCAGTTCCGTTATCGACCTGTTCCCGATCGAGATGCGCGCCGCGCGCGCCTTGACCGCGTCGTAATTCTCCTCGCGCAGATAGGGCGGCAGCGGCGCGCCCGCTTCGCCATATCCGCGGCCGAAGGCCTGCCAAGCGAAATAGTTCTCCGACAGGGGGAACGCGCAGGCCAGCTTCCTCACCCTTTCGCGCAGGACCGACGCCATGCCTTCGCCCGAACCGGCAAGCGCATCATATTGCTGCGGCGGTATCCCCAATCCGAACAGCGAGGATTTGCGCCGCGTCATCCAGCGCACCACCGGCTTGTCGAACAGCGGCGACAGCATGGTCTCGAAATAGCGGCGCTGGTCCTCGATGTCGTGCGCCCGAAGCAGGTCGGTCGGGTCGACGCCATGCATGCGCGCGATGCGATGGCCCCAGCCTATGAAGATGCCGAGCGCGCCGTGGCGATAGAGTTTGCGCCGGAAGATCGAAATGCGGCGGCGCCCGGAAATCGTGCGCGCTTCCCAGTAGCCGCGCGTCCGCCCGTCGAGCCGCGGCCTGAGCCAGCGTTCATAGGCGTCGATGTTCGCGCGGTCGTCTCCGCCGCCGTAGAAGCGGCGGAGATGATCGTGGTCCGGCAGATGCTCGATGGCGGCCAGCTTCAGCCGGTTGAAGGCGACATGGGCCGGGTTGAGATCGACGGCCTCGATGCAGGCCGGATCGGCGATCAGGTAGGAGAGGGCGTTGCAGCCGCCCGAAGCGATGGTGACGACGTGATGGCCGGGCGCGATGCATAGCGCCCGCATGTCCACGTCCGGGTCCTCCCAGATCTGGGCATAGACGAGGCGCGTGAAGAGGCGGGCGAAGACGAACTGCGAAAGCCCCTCGCGCGACATCAGCCGCTTCTGGCGCACCGCCCGCTGGAGCCGCTGGCGGGCTTCGACGGCTCGGACCGGGTTTTCGGCAAGCGGCAGGGTCATCGCGGCGATGCTCCGGGAAAGGGACGGGGCATGAAACCATGCGCCCGTCCGGCCATGACGGTCTTCGGCAGGTGGCTCAGGAACTGGCGCGCGCATTCGTTCCAGTCGTAGCCGGACGCTTTCGCCACCGCCTCATTGCGCGGCACGTCCAGCGCGCGCAGCGCGGCTTCGCGCAGGTCTTCATCGAGCGCGCCGCCCTTGCCGTCGCCGAGGATGTCGATCGGGCCGGTTACCGGATAGGCCGCGACCGGCGTGCCGCTGGCGAGCGCCTCGAGAATGACGTTGCCGAACGTATCGGCGCGGCTGGGGAAGACGAAGACGTCGGCCGATGCGTAGATTCCCGCCAGTTCGCCGCCCAGCTTCGTGCCGAGGAAATGCACGTCGGGATATGCGGCCTTCAGCGCCGGAAGATCGGGGCCGTCGCCGACGACGACCTTGCTGCCGGGCAGGTCGAGATCGAGAAATGCCGGCAGGTTCTTCTCCACGGCGACGCGGCCGACATTGAGGAAGATCGGGCGCGGCAGGCCGCAATCCTTGCGCCGGGCGGGGTTGAACTCGATGGTATCCACGCCGCGCGACCAGATGCGGATGTTGCGGAAGCCGCGCCGTTCCATCTCGCTCCGCAGCGACGGCGTGGCCACCAGCATCGCATGACCCGAATTGTGGAACCGGCGCAGCCACGCATAGCTCCAGCGCTCTGGAACCGGCAGCCGCGCGCTGAGAAACTCGGGAAAGCGCGTGTGGTAGCTCGTGGTGAAGGGGATGCCGCGCGCGATGCAATAGCGTCGGGCCATGATGCCGAGCGGCCCCTCGGTCGCGATATGGATCGTGTCCGGGGCGATGGTCTCGATGCGCTCCCGCATCCGCCGGGGCAAAGCCACGGCAAGGCGGATATCCGGGTAGGAGGGCATCGGAACCGTCGGGAAATCGGCCGGGCAGATCACGGCCGTCGCCACGCCCATGCCGTGAAGCGATGCAAGCAGGTTTTCCAGCGTGCGCACGACGCCGTTGACCTGCGGGCGCCAGGCGTCGGTGACGACGAGGACGCGCATGTCAGGCCGCCGCCCGCCGGCGCAGCACGGGGATCGCCGCGCCGCGTCCGTCATTGAGCATCGAGCTGCGTTCGGCCCAGCGAATGATCTCCATCGTCCCGTCCGCATGCTCGACGACGGCCGTGCAGCTTTCCACCCA
>DAOMOI010000071.1:0-8196 GCA_035444225.1 Aquamicrobium sp.
CACTCACCAGCGGGAGCGACATGTAGTAGGCCACGAGGTCGCTGACGATGCCGATCACCAGCGCCCCCGTGAAATAAGGCAGATACACCGTATCCCAGAACTTGGCGAGCCCGACCCAGGAGGCGGTCATGTCCGGGTCGAACAGCGCCTGCGCATTGTGCCACAGGTCGCGGCCGGCCTCGGCGAGGCTCTGGCGCAGGAAGTTGCCGGGCACGCCGCTGACGGCCGGCGTGTAGACGATGTCGGCGGCCTGCGCGTCGAGGATCATCCGGCGCTGGCGCTCGACCGCCATGCTTTCGGCCGTCGCCATGAAGCGGGTGCCCATATAGACCATGTCGGCGCCCATCAGGCGCGCGGCCGCGATCTGCCGTCCGGTCGAGATCGCGCCGCCGAGGATCAGCGTGCCGTCGAATATCCTGCGGATTTCATGCAGCGCCGCGAAGGGGCTGATCAGCCCGGCATGGCCGCCGGCGCCGTATGTCACGGCGATGAGGCCGTCGACGCCGGCCTCGGCCGCCTTGGCCGCGAATTTCAGGTTGGTGACGTCGTGGAAGATTTTTCCGCCATAGGCCTGTACGGCCGCGATCAGCTCGCGGTTGAGGCCGAGCGAGGTGATGACCAGCGGCACGCGGCGCTCGACGACGATGGCCAGATCGGCCTCGAGCCGCGGATTGCTCCTGTGGACGACGAGGTTGACGCCGAAGGGCGCGGCCTGCGGCTGGAGCCGCCCCGCGATCTCGTCCAGCCAGTCGCGAAATCCCTCGCTCGTGCGCTGGTTGAGCGCCGGAAAGCTGCCGACGACGCCGGCATTGCACGCTTCCACCACGAGGTCCGGCCCCGAGATCAGGAACATCGGCGCCGAGATCGCCGGCAGCGTCAGCCGGTCCTGCCAGCTTCGTGGAATCGCCATCACCGCTCCTTCGGGAAAGCGCGGGCCCGCCGCATCCGGCAGGCCCGCCCGTTTTATCAATACTCGACGAAGTCGGTCAGCGCCTTGAAGGTCCGGTCGGCGGCGTTGAGCTGGTAGACGGCGATGGCGGTGCCGGAAAGCTGCTTGTCGTTGTCGAAGCTGATGGCACCGCTCAAGCCTTGCGTGTCGAAGTCGCGGGTCTGGCGCAGCTGCTCGACCGTGCATTCGCGCGTCAGCTCCTGCCCGCATTGCTCCATCGCGTGGGCGAGCACCTTGAGGCCAATATAGGTGACGTAGGTGTAGCGGTTGAGGCCGGCGAGCTCCTCCTCTGTCACGTACTGGCGGGCGCGCTCGATGAAGTCGTCGACGGCCGGCCCCGTCAGCGCGACATAGTCGCCGACGAGATAGTCGTAGCCGGCGGGCGCGCTCAGGTTCACCGAGGGCGGCATGTTCTCGCTCCAGACCGAGGCGACCTGCGCTTCCATGCCGAGCTTGCGGGCCTCGCTCAGCACGTTGGCCGCGCCGGCGATGATCGCGCCGTTGGCCAGCACGTTGACGCCGGCGGCATTCATCTGCGCCACCTCGGTGGCGAAGTTGGTCGTGCCGCGCGTGTAGCGCAGCCGGATGCCGTCCTTCAGGCCGAAATCGCGCACCGCCCGGTCATATCCGGCCTCCACGGTCACGCCGAAATCGTCCTCCTGCCGGATCACGCCGTAGACCGCGTTCTCCGGCTCGAGGTTCTCGTGGATGTATTTGAGCTGGCCGTAGAAGGCGTCCTCGTAGCTGGCGCCGATGGTGAACACCGACGGGCGGACCGGATTGTAGATCAGCTCGTTCGGCGCGGTGGTCACGACCGTCGGCAGGTTGTTCTCCTCGATCAGCGGCATCATCGCCAGCACGTTGGCGGTGCCGGAGGTGCCGTTGAGCGCGAAGATGCCGTCGACCTCGATCAGCTTGGTCAACGCCTGGAAGGAGCGCGACGGCACGTAGCCGTCATCCTCGGTGACGATGACGATGTTGCGGCCGTTGACGCCGCCATTGGCGTTGATCTCGGACGCCGCGATCTTGGAGCCGAGCGCGACGGCGCGGCCGATGAACGAGGCCGGGCCGGTCATGATGTTGACGTCGCCGATCCTGATCTCGGTGTCGGTGACGCCGGGATCGGCCGCGAAGGCCGCGGTCGACGCAAGCAGGGCGGCGGAAAGGGCGAGGGTTCGCATGCGCATTGACATTCCTCCTTTGTCGGTTCTGGCCCGTGCGGTTGTTCAGTAGGCGAGCGGCCAGTTGCTCCAGTATTTGCGTGCGTCGCGCCAGAGCCCGATGAGGCCGTCCGGCTTGAAGCGGAGAAACAGAACGATGACGATGCCGTAGGCGATGCCGCGGATCTCGTAGACGTAGCTCGTGTAGAGCGTCGAGTTGGGATCGCCGAACAGGGCGAAGACGTAGCGGATCACTTCGGGCAGGAACGACAGGAAGATGGCGCCGAGCACGGCGCCGGCGATCGAGCCGAGCCCGCCGAGGATGATCATCGCCAGCGCCTCGATCGACAGGATCAGCGCGAAGACGTCGATGTTGATGAAGCGGATCTGCAACGAGATCAGCCCGCCGGCGATGCCGACGATGAAGGACGAGACCATGAACGCAAGGAGCTTGTAGCGCACGAGGTCGATGCCCATCACCCGCGCGGCGATGTCGTGGTCGCGGATCGCCATCCATGCGCGCCCGATCCGGCTGCGCTGGAGGTTCAGCGCCAGCAGGATGACGAGGACCGTGACGGCGAGGACGAAATAGTAGAGCGGCCGGCCGCGCTGGATGTCGAGGTCGAGCACCTTGGCGCCGGAGACGAAGATGCCGTTGGGTCCATGCGTCAGCCAGGCATTGTGCAGGATCAAATGGTTGACGATGAAGGCGAAGGCGAGCGTCGTGATCGCGAGGTAGAGCCCCTTCAGCCGCAGCGACGGCACGCCGACCAGAAGGCTGATCAGCGCTGCGACGACGCCCGCCGCCGGCAGGGACAGAAGGACCGGCCAGCCATAGTCCATCATCAGCATGGCGTTGGTGTAGGCGCCGACCGCGAGGAACCCCGACTGACCGAGCGAGATCAGGCCGGTGGTGCCGGTGAGCATGTTCAGGCCGACCGCGCCGACCACGGCGATCATCGCCGCGACCATCAGCGTCAGCAGGTAGTTGTGGGCCACCAGCGGCAGGGCGATCAGCAGGGCGATGCCGAAGCCCGCCCAGCTCCATGTCACCCGGCTGTCGCTCAGGGCGACGAGCTGGCCGTAGGATTCCTTGAAATGTCCGGTGCGCATGATCAGACCCGCTCGATTTCACGGCTGCCGAACAGGCCGTAGGGCCGGACCATCAGCACGATGATGATGACGATGAAGCCGGCGATCTCGCGCAGCCCCTGGCCGACATAGCCCTGCGACAGACTTTCGATGACGCCGATGACGATGCCGCCGATGGCCGCGCCCAGAATCGAATCCATGCCGCCGAGGATCACGGCCGGGAAGGATTTCAGGCCCTGGAACCAGAGGTCCGGCACCAGCCGGTAGTTGACCGCGAACAGCACGCCGGCAATGGAGGCGAGCGCCGACGACAGCATCCACGCCATGGCATGGATGCGGCTGACGCTGATGCCGACCAGCAGCGCGGCGGTCTCGTTGTCGGCCACGGCGCGCATCGCCACACCCATGCGCGTGAAGCGCAGGAAGGCCCAGCCGGCGAGCGCCATGATAGCCAGCGCCGCGATCAGGTAGAGCTGCGCCGGATAGAACGGCACCCCGCCGATGCGGATGACGCCGGTGGGGATGTTGGCGGTGAAGTTGAACGGGTCCGGGCCCCAGATCATGATGGTCACGCCGCGCAGGATTACCGCAAGTCCCACAGTGACCATCACGATCGAGAACACCGGCTCGCCCAGCATCGGCCGGATGAAGATGCGCTCCAGCGTCAGGCCGATGACCATCGAGATCGGGATGGTGATCGCCATGAGCGGGAAGAAGGACAGGTCGAAGGTGGTCCACAGCGTGAACGAGATATAGGCCGTCAGCATCACCAGCTCGCCATGGGCGAAGTTGACGACGCCGGTGGCCTTGTAGACGAGCGCGAAGCCCATCGCGATCAGCCCGTAGGCGGCGCCGGCGACGAGGCCCGAGGAGACGAGCAGGAACAGAAACTCCATCAGGCGGCACTCCCGTAGATTTGCGCGATCTCCTCGGCGAACTTCTCCTCGATGATGCGGCGGCGCACCTTCATCGTCGCGGTCAGCTCGCCGTCGTCGTGATCGAGCTCCTTGGCGAGGATCACGAAGGTGCGCACGTTCTCGACGCGCGCGAAGCGTTCGTTGACGCGTTTGACCTCGCCGGCGATCAGCTCCCGCACCTTCTCGTTCTGCGCGAGCGTGCGGTAGGTCGTGTACTGGATGCTGCTCTCCTGCGCCCACTTGCCGGTGGTCTCGAGGTCGATCTGGATCAGGGCCGACAGGAAGTTGCGCCCGTCGCCGAGCAGGATCGCCTCGCGGATGTAGGGCGAGTCCTTCAGCGCGTTCTCGATCAGCGACGGGGTGATGTTCTTGCCGCCGGAGGTGATCAGGATATCCTTCTTGCGGTCGAGGACGTGGGCCTCGCCATTGGCCTCGATCTCGACAATGTCGCCCGTGTGCAGCCAGCCATCGGTGAAGGCGCGCCCGGTCGCGGCCTCGTCGAACAGGTAGCCCTTGAAGACGCTCGCGCCGCGCAGGAGCAGTTCGCCGTCGGGCGCGATCGTCTGCTCCAGGCCGGGGATGAGGGGGCCGGAACGGCCGAGCGTGGTCGCGCCGGGGCGCTGGGTGTGGGAGACGCCGGCGCTCTCGGTCATGCCGTAGATCTGGTAGACCGGCACGCCGAGAATCCAGAAGAACAGCAGCACCTCGGGCGAGATGCTGGCGCCGCCGCAAAAGCCGGTGCGGACCCTGTCGATGCCGAGGAAGGTGCGCAGGCCGCGAAAGCAGACGAGCGACAGGAGCCGGAACGTCAGCGCGTCCGAAACGCTGGCGAAGTCGCCGCCGTTCGCCAGCCGGCGCTCGGCGATCGGCCGCCCGCGCCGCAGGCATGCCTCGAACACCCGCCGCTGGAACGGCGTGGCGTCCTTGACCCGGTAGAGTACGCTCTGCTGCATCTTCTCCCAGATGCGCGGCACGCCGAGGAAGCCCCTCGGCGCGATCTCGCGCAGGTTGACGACGACGGTGTCGACCGACTCGGCGAAGGAAACGGTGCAGCCGGTGACGAGCTGCATCACGGTCGAGAAGCTGCGCTCGGCCACATGGCACAGCGGCAGGTAGCACAGCACCGAATAGGTCTCGCGGGAGAGCCCGTGGATATCGACCACCTGCGCCGCCGAATGCAGCATGTTGCGGTGGGTCAGCATCGCGCCCTTGGGCATGCCGGTGGTGCCGGAGGTGTAGACGATGATGGCGACGTCGTCGGGCAGGCCCGCCTCGAGCTGCGCATCGACGGCCGGGCCGAACTCGGCCTCCTTGGCGCGGCCGAGCGCGACGAGGTCGTCGAACGACATCAGCCCCGGCTCGCGATACTGGCGCATGCCCTTCATGTCGACGCAGACGATGTGCTCGACATCGGGCAGGCCGCCTTCGTGACGGCGCGCCTCCAGCACCTTGTCGGTCTGTTCCTGATCGCCGCAGACGACGATGCGCGCGCGGGAATGGCGCACGATATATTGCAGCTCCGGCCACGGGTTGGTCGGATAGATGCCGAGGCACGCGCCGCCGGCCATCTGCGCGCCGAGGTCCGCGAACAGCCATTGCGGGCTGTCGTCGCCGGCGACCGCGAGCCGGTCCCCCGGCCTGAAGCCGAGCGCATGGAGACCGATCGCGGTCAGCCGCGCCGTCTCGAAATAATCCTTCCAGGTGAAGCGCCGCCACAGACCCTTCTGCTTCTCGCGAAGCGCCAGCTCCGCGCCCATCGTTTCGGCGTGGCGCTTGAGCACCTGCGGCATGGTCAGCGCCGCGAAGTCGAGGCCGCCGCTCATGCCTTGTCCTCCTTGGCCGCGCCTCCCTTGGCGCCGAGATAGGCGTCGATCACCGCCGGGTTGGCGGCGACCTCGGCCGGCGTGCCCTCGGCGATCTTCTTGCCGTAGTTCACCACGCAGACGCGGTCGGAGATGTCCATGACGATGCCCATGTCGTGCTCGACCATGAAGACGGTCATGCCGAGCTCGTCCTTCAAGTCGAGGATGAAGCGCGCGATGTCCTCGCGCTCCTCCTGGTTCATGCCGGAGACCATCTCGTCGAGCAAAAGGAGCTTCGGCGAGATGGCGAGCGCCCGGCCGAGCTCCACCCGCTTCTGCTGGCCGTAGGACAGCGTGCCGACCGGATGGTCGCGGATGTCCTCGATCTCGAGGAAGTCGATGATCTCCTCGACGCGCTCGCGCGCCCTGATCTCCTCGCGGCGCGTCCTGCCCCAGAAGATCGCGGCCGAGACCGGATCGGAGCGCAGATGCGAATGCATGCCGACGAGCAGGTTGTTGACCACGCTCTCATGCTTGAAGACGGCGAGGTTCTGGAAGGTGCGGGCGATGCCGAGGCGCGCCAGCGCGTGGGTGGGCAGGCGCGTCAGGTCCTGCCCCTGGAACAGGATGCGCCCGGCGGTCGGCCTGAACACGGCGCTGATCAGGTTGAAGAGCGTGGTCTTGCCGGCGCCGTTCGGGCCGATCAAGCTGTAGATGCCCCCCTGCTCCACCGTCAGGCTGACGTCGTTGACCGCGACGAGGCCGCCGAAGCGCCGCGTCACGCCATCGAGCTCGAGAAGAGCGGTCATGACAGCCACCTCTTGCGCCGCCGGTAGTGCTTGACGTCGCGCATGCTCTTGCGCTCGCCGCCGGAGAAGCCGAGGTAGAATTCCTGCACGTCGTCATTGGCGCGCAGCTTTTCCGCCTCGCCGTCGAGGACGATGCGGCCGTTCTCGATGATGTAGCCGTAGGAGGCGGTCTGGAGCGCGAGCTGCGCGTTCTGCTCGACCAGCAGCACGGTCATGCCGCTGTCGCGGTTCAGGCCGATGATCGCCTCGAAGATCGTCTCGACGATCTGCGGCGCGAGGCCGAGCGACGGCTCGTCGAGCATCAGCAGGCGCGGCCGGCCCATCAGCGCCCTGCCGATCGCCACCATCTGCTGCTCGCCGCCGGAGAGATAGCCCGAAATCTGCCCGCGCCGCTCCTTGACCCGCGGGAACAGCCCGTAGACGCGCTCCAGCCCCTCGGCGGCCTCCGCGCGGCTGCGGGTGAATGCGCCCATCAGGAGGTTCTCCTCGACGGAGAGCGTGGCGAACAGCGCCCTGCCCTCCGGCACCTGGAGGATGCCCCTGCGAACGATGTCGCCCGGCTTGCGGCCCGATATCCGCTCGCTCTCCAGATGGATCGAGCCGCTCATGATCTCCCCGTCCTCCTGGTAGAGGACGCCCGAGATCGCCTTGAGGATGGTGGACTTGCCGGCCCCGTTGGAGCCGAGCAGCGCGACGATCGTGCCGGCCTTGACGTCCAGCGACACGTCGCGCACCGCCTCGATCGCGCGGTCGTAGAGCACCTGAAGGTTGTTGAGTGCGAGCATATCCCGATGCCGTCAGATAAATGAATTTGGATTATCAACTGGCGGCACCGGCGAACCGCAGCGCGCCGTGGGGGCAACAGCTTCCTCGCAAGGAATGCAGCCGCCGCAAACCGCTCCAATCCTGAACTGGCAGGAAACCTCCGCCGCCAAAGCCATCCCGCTTCCTCCCGGCGTCGTCGAATGATCGCACTTGCTCTCTTGCATCAGACGACAAAATGATGAATTGTGTTCATTAAGATTGGCAAACGCGGATTTGTCAATCGGAATTTCAGCGCCGGAGGAGGCATGGGCATGTCCGATGAAGATACGAACCCGTCCGTGCGGCTCGACTGGCCGGCCGAAGGCATCGCCCGCATCACGCTGGCGCGCGGCGACCGGCACAACACGCTGACCACGGACCTGCTCGCCGAATTCGAGCGGTTGCTCGACGCGGCGTCGGCCGAGCGTGCGCGCGTGCTTCTGGTGACGGGGTCGGGCCGGTCTTTCTGCGGCGGCGCGCACATACGCTACTTCACCGATCCGGCCTCGCCCCTCCACAGGAACCCCCGCGCCATCCGGGACGACTACGTGCAGGCGATCGTGCGCGTCTTCGGCCGGCTGCGCGACGCGCCCTTCGTCACGGTCGCCGTCATCAACGGCTTCGCGCTGGGCGGGGGCTGCGAGCTGGCACTGTCGTGCGACT
>DAOMOI010000072.1:0-8183 GCA_035444225.1 Aquamicrobium sp.
CGTCCGCGCCAAAGCGGGCGATGGCGCGGCCGAAGATGGCGTGGGTGGCGAGCGCCGTCAACGACGCCTTCTCCGAAGGCTTCCAGACGATGGAATTGCCGGCCACCAGCGCCAGCGCCGCATTCCACGACCACACCGCGACCGGAAAGTTGAAGGCCGAGATGATGCCGACGACGCCGAGCGGATGCCACGTCTCCATCATGCGGTGGCCGGGGCGCTCGGTGGCGATGGTCAGGCCGTAAAGCTGACGGGAAAGCCCGACCGCGAAATCGCAGATGTCGATCATCTCCTGCACTTCGCCCTGCCCTTCGGAGGCGATCTTGCCGGCCTCGATGGAGACGAGGCGGCCGAGCGCCTCCTTGTTGGCGCGCAGCTCCTCGCCGAGCAGCCGCACCAGCTCGCCGCGGCGCGGCGCCGGCACCTCGCGCCACGCCTTGAACGCCTCGTGCGCGGCGTCGATGGCGCGGCCGGCATCGGCAGCCGAGGCATTCGCGACGCGGGCGATCTCCTCGCCCGTCACCGGGCTGTAGGACGCCATCGCGCCCTTCGTCCACGCCTCGCGCGCAACGCCGAGCGCATCGAGAAGCCGCGCCGTCTCCTGCCTCACATCGACGGTGGTGGTCATGATCCGATCTCCCATAAAGCTGCCGGCGCACGGACGTCGCCCATTCCAGCCCGGAACAATATCGGGGCAGGATAGGCGCCGATTGCGATAAATGCGACTGAACTGATGAGAGAACGGAATGAAACCGCCCGCCCCGTCGCTCCCTTAACCGCCGACACGCAGGAAGACGTAAGGCGCAGCGGCCGGATCGCGCGGCACGGCGTAGACCTCGTAAGGCTCGGGCTCCCCGCCCATGCCGAGCGAGCCCTGCGGCATGCCGGGCACGGCGAGGCCGGCGATGTCAGGCCGTTCGGACAGGAGCGTGCCGATGGCTTCGAGCGGCACGTGGCCTTCGAGGAAATAACCGCCGGCCGCCGCGACATGGCAGCTCAGCATGTCGGAAGGAACGCCGGCCTGCCGGCGCACTTGCGTGAGGTCTTCGAGATCGACGGTTTTCACGGCATGGCCGGCCTGCTCCAGCGCCTCGGCCCATTCATGACAGCAGCCGCACCATGGCGTCTTATAGACCGTGACCGCCTCGGCGGCGACCGCGAGGGTGGAAGCGAGCAGCACGAAACCGGCCGCGAACGGCCTTGCCAACAGTGTCATCGTCATCGCCTTCGATCGTTCAGCATCGGTGCAGCATAGGCTGCGCCGGCGCGCCCGACCTTGCGCCGGATCAAACCCGTTTCAGGCGAAGGGCACCGCGCCGGTGCCGGGCGGCAGCTTGGCCTCGTCGTCCGGCTCGACATGGATGACGACGCGCACGGACGGAATCTCGGCCTTCAGGGCTTCCTCGACGCGGTCGCAGATGGCGTGGCTGTCGCCCACGGTCATCGCCGCGTCCACCACCATATGGAACTCGATGAAGGTGGCGCGGCCGGCGATTCGGGTCTTGAGGTCATGGACCTCGAGCGCGCCGTTGGAATGGGCCGAGATGACGTCGCGGATGTGCATCGTCTCCTCGACCGGCACGGCCTTGTCCATCAGCCCGTCGAGCGAGGAGCCGATCACCTTCCATCCCTGCCACAATATGTTGAGCGCGACGATCAGCGCCAGGAGCGGATCGAGAAGGTGCCAGCCCGTCAGCACCGCGCCGACGAGGCCGGCGATGACGCCGACGGAGGTGACCACGTCGGTCATGATGTGGCGGCCGTCGGCCTCCAGCGCCGGCGATCTTCCACGCCGGCCGACGCGGATGAGGACGGCCGCCCATGCGCCGTTGATCACCGCCGCCAGTCCGTTGACGGCCAGCCCTTCCCACGCCTGCTCAAGCGGCGTGGGGTTCTGGAAGGCGCGCCAGACCTCGGCGATGATGAGCAGCGCCGCCACCACGATCAGCACGCCTTCGAGCACGGCGGAAAAGTACTCCGCCTTGTGGTGGCCGAACTGGTGGTCCCGGTCGGCCGGCTTGTGGCTGACCGAGATCGCCCACAGCGCGGCGCCGGCGGCGATGACGTTGACGATGGATTCGAGCGCGTCCGAATAGAGCGCGACCGAGCCGGTCATCCGCCAGGCGACGAATTTCAGCGCCATGACGCCGAGCGCCACGACGATGGACCAGGCGGCGAGCCGTCTTATCGCAAGCTTGCCGCCCACCTCGTCCTCACGCCGCCTTGACGCGGGCGCGGCGCGGCAGGTGCGCCACCACGTTCTCGATCATGCGCATGCCGGCGTCGTGGCCGAGCGTCATGATGGATTCGGGATGGAACTGCACCGCCGCCACCCGCTCGTGCCGGTGCTCGATGGCCATGATCACCCCGTCCTCGGTCTCGGCGGTGACAAGGAAATCGTCAGGCAGCCGCGCCGGATCGGCGAAGATCGAATGATAGCGCCCGACCGTCACCTCGCCCGGCAGGCCGGAAAACACCGTGCCCGGCTTGTTGACGCGGATGCGCGAGGGCTTGCCGTGCATCGGTTCGCGCAGCTGGCGCAGCTCGCCGCCATAGGCTTCGGCCAGCGCCTGGAGGCCGAGGCAGACGCCGAAGATCGGAAGCTCGCGGGTGCGGGCCTTGTCGATGGTGGCCTTGCAGTCGAAATCCTTCGGCGTGCCGGGTCCGGGCGACAGCACGACGAGGTCGGGCCTCACCCGGTCGAACACCTCGTCGGCCACCGGCGTGCGCACGGTCGAGACGGTCGCGCCGGTCTGGCGGAAATAGTTGGCGAGCGTGTGGACGAAGGAATCCTCGTGATCGACCAGCAGGATCGACACGCCCTCGCCCACCTTCGCGCTCTCGCGCGCCGTCGCCACGGCGTTGCCCGAAGACGCCTCGCGGATCGCCGCCAGCATGGCCGACGCCTTCAGCTCGGTCTCCGCCTCCTCCTCGGCCGGGTCGGAATCGTAGAGCAGCGTCGCACCCGCGCGAACCTCGGCGACGCCGTCCTTGATGCGGATGGTGCGCAGCGTCAGGCCGGTGTTCATGTCGCCGTTGAAATGGACCATGCCGATCGCCCCGCCATACCAGGCGCGCGGGCTCTTCTCGTGGTTCTCGATGAAGCGCATGGCCCACAATTTCGGCGCGCCGGTGACGGTGACCGCCCATGCGTGAGACAGGAACGCGTCGAACGCGTCCATGCCTTCGCGCAGGCGGCCCTCGATATGATCGACCGTGTGGATCAGCCGCGAATACATCTCGATCTGCCGCCGGCCGATGACGCGCACCGAGCCCGGCTCGCACACCCGGCTCTTGTCGTTGCGGTCGACGTCCGAGCACATGGTCAGCTCGGATTCGTCCTTCTTGGAGTTGAGCAGCTTGATGATCTGCTCGGAGTCGGAGATGGCGTCGTCGCCGCGCTTGATGGTGCCCGAGATCGGGCAGGTCTCGACCCGGCGTCCGTTGACGCGCACGAACATCTCCGGCGAGGCGCCGATCAGGTACTCGCGCTCGCCGAGATTGATGAAGAAGGAATAGGGCGACGGGTTGATCGTCTTCAGCCGCCGCGTGATCCGCGACGGCGGCGACTTGCACGCCTCGAAGAACATCTGCCCCGGCACCACCTCGAACAGGTCGCCGCGGCGGAAGCTCTCCTTCGCCTCCTCGACCAGACGCGCATATTCGCCGGGTTCGTGGTCGCCGCGCGGCAGGGCGCGCTCGCTGGCCCGGAACGGCTCTTCCGCGCCGCCGCGCGCCAGCCCGGCGGTGGAGAACCCCTCGCCGGAAAAGTCGTAGCGGTCGCGCCACGCCATGGCCTGATGGTGGTCGACGACGAGGATCTCGTCGGGCAGGTAGAGCACGAGGTCGCGCTGGCTGGCGGGACGCGCCAGCTTCGGCTCGACGGGATCGAACTGGAAGGCGAGGTCGTAGCCGAAAGCGCCGTAGAGGCCGAGATTGGCGTCGTCGTCGGAGCGGAACAGCTCGGTCAGCACCCTGAGCACGGAAAACACCGTCGGCGCGCGCGAGCGCTCCTCCTCGGTGAAGACGCGCGAGGGCTGGGCGACGTCGAGCGCCACCAGCGTGGCCGAAACCTCGTCGACCGTCACCTCCGGCAGCGCCTCGACGGCGCGGCGCAGCACCGGCAGCAACACCTCGCCGCGCGCGTTCAGCGCCTCGATGCGCATGGCGCGGCCGCGCGCGGAAACGACGACCGGCGGGTCGATGATGGCGGTGTCCCAGCGCGTGTAGCGGCCGGGATATTCGTAGTTGGAGGAGAAGACGCAGCCGCGCCGCGTGTCGAGGCCGTCGATATAGGCTTCGATGGCGCCGTCATAGGGCGTGTCGTGGCGCTTGCGGGTGATCGCCACCCCGCCTCTGGTCACGTAGCGTTCCGCGCCGTCCTCAAGCACTTCGAGCGTCATTCATCGTCTCCATCCGTTCGCGCCCACGGCGTCCCCGGATCGGCTTGAAAACAAAATGGCCGCCCGGAAATCCGTTGCGGCCACCCAAGTTTCACGCGCACGCGCATCGACCGGCCGCTCCTAGCAGCCCCACCACCACAGCTTCGCGGTCGACATCGTGTTCATGGGAAGAACCCTTAGCGGCGAACGGCGTGACCGGCAAGCGGATTCGCCGGAACGCCAATGGAAAGGGCGGCGCCGGGCGCCGCCCTCTCGCCCTCGACGGGGCAGGGTTCAGAACCTGTGGGTCAGCGACACCTTGAAGGTGCGGCCCGGCTCCGAATAGTAAGCCAGCGGCTGCGGCGAGGCGCCCTCGTTGATGTCGCGCGTGCTCAGCGCGTCGTAATAGGTCTTGTCGAACAGGTTGTAGACGCCGGCCTGGATGCGCATGCCCTTGATCTGCTCCGGCTCCCACCAGCCGCTCAGGTTGACGATGCCGTAGCCGGGAGCGTCGAAGGTCTCGTAGGTGCTGCCGCCGGCGCCCGGCTGCGGGCCGTCTTCCCTCACCTTGCCTACGAAGATGGCGGTCAGGTCCACGCCCCAGTTTTCCCGCTCGTAGCCGATCCCGGCGATGGCCTTGAACGGCGCGACGCTGCGCAGATACGCGCCCGTATCGACATCCTTGCCATAGGCGTAGGCCAGCGCGCCGTGCAGGTTGATGCCGTTGTCGAAACGCTTGTGGGCCTTCAGCTCGATGCCGCTGATCTCGACCCTGTCGATATTGTAGTAGGTGCTGAGCCCGCCCGGCCACTCGGCCGGATAGTCGGTGCGCATGTCGATGAAGTTGCGGTAGCGGTTGTGGAACAGCGTGACGCGCCCGCCGAAATCGGCGGTGCCGAGGTCCGCGCCCACCTCGAAGCCGTGGCCGGTCTCGGACTTCAGGTCCGGGTTGCCGATATTGGTGTAGCCGTGAAGCGGATTGGTGAAGTTGAGATACAGCTCGTTCACCGTCGGCGCGCGATAGGCCATCGACCATTGCGCGAAAAGCTGCATCGTCGGCGTCACGTCGTAGGTGGCGAGCAGCTTCGGCGACAGGCGCGTGCCGCTGTGCCCGTCGGGCATCCCGAAATCGTCGAAGCCGGAATTGTCGTTGAAGGCGTCGGTCTCCTGCGGCCGGTAATCGTGCCAGTCGAAGCGCAGCCCCGGCGTCAGCGCCCACCGGCCGTTGGCGGAGCTGATGCGGTCTTCGATGTAGAGGCCCAGCCGCGTGCCGTCCACGTCCGGCATGTCGGCCTGATTGGCGTGAAGGGCCGGACAGCTTCCGAATATCTCCCCGGGGGTCAGCCCGATGCCCCGGATGCACTTGTCGTCGGCATGGATGAACTGCCCCGCCTGGAAGAACGACAGGTCGCCGCCGATCCTGACATTGTGGATCAGCCCGCCGGCCTCGAAGGTCGACGACGTTCGGCCGGTGATGCCGTAGGCGCTTTCCTCCATCTCGTTGTCGCGCAGCCATGCGCCGTCGACCGTGCCGACGCGGGTGCCGCGCGCGCCCGCATTCTTCCGCAGCCGCTGCCAGTAGGCCGTCAGCGTCGCGGCGTCGATGAAGCCGCCGGCCTCGGGCGAGACGAAGTCGTAGTCGAGCGAAACGCGCTCGCGGCGCGTGTCGTCATGCCCCCAGTAATCGCCGATCTGATACCAGGACGAGCCGCCGAGCCGGTTCTGCTGCGTCATCAGGTCGGCCGTGCTCTGGTAGTCGTACCGCTCGGCGGTGAAGCCGATCGTATGGCCGCCCTCCACCTCGTGGCGCAGCTTGAAAAGCAGGTTGTTCTGGTCGAAATCGAGTGGATCGGGGGCGCTGCGGTCGGGGCCGTAGCCGCCGACGGTGCCCTTGCTGTCGGTCTCGTGACCGCGCTTGTAGCTGCCCTGGAACAGGACAGAGGTGCGCTCGAAGCGGCGCGCGAAAGCGATCGCGCCGCCGACGCTCCGGTCCTTGCTGTCATAGGTCGCCTTGGCGAGACCGCCCCAGTCGCGCCCCGGCTCGATCAGGTCGGACGGCTCCAGCGTCCGCAACACCAGCGCACCGGCGAGCGCGCCCGAGCCGGCGCGGCTCGAATCCGCCCCGCGCAGCACGTCGAGCGCCGAGAGCGAGGAAAAGTCGAAGCTGTCGCCGCCGCCGTCGGAATTGGTCACGCTTCCCGTCGGGCCGCCGGCGCGGGCGAAATTCTCCAGATAGGGAATGGGGATGCCGTCGATCATCGTCGTGACCCGCGGCCCGGTCAGGCCGCGAATGACGACGGTGCCCTCGCGCTCGGCGAAGTCCACCCCCGGCTCGGTCGTGTTGCCGAGGTCGTCGATGCTGGTGATTTCCTTCTTCGCGATGTCGTCGGCCGTGGTCTGTGTGGCCAGCGGCGTGTCGGAGACGGCGCCGGCCGCGGTCTTGCCCTCGACCTCGATGGTGGTGAGGCGCGTCGCATCCGCCGCCGCGGCGTCCTGGGCGCTGTCCTGGGCACCGGCGGGCGCGGCCATGCACAACACCGCCAGAGCCGTGCACGCCAGCAACATCGCGCGTGAATGGGAAACCGTCATGTCTGAACCTTCTCCGTTTCAGGACGCAAGAAAGGGTGCCGGCATGAGCACCATGCCAGCCACGCGCCTGTCGAACCCGTCGTATTGCGGCGAAAGGGGCTGTTTTCGCCATGTTTCAGCCGTGTATAAAACATGATTGGACGAGTCAAGAATTAAAACATGAGTTCCCCGATCAACAATCTTTCAGGCTGCGCACTGTGCCAAACAGGACACAGGCGGGGGCGCGCGCCGCAAAAACAGAGGGGCGTCGGAAAGGGTGACTGGAAGGATGCCGGGCGGGCGAGTCGGGGATAAACCGCTAGAACAGCCCGTCGATCTCGCCGTTTTCGTCGAGAAAAATCCGCTCCGCCGCCGGGCTTTTCGGCAGGCCGGGCATGGTCATGATCTCGCCGCAGATGGCGACGACGAAGCCGGCGCCGGCCGAAAGCCGCACCTCGCGCACCGGCACGACATGCCCCGTCGGCGCGCCGCGTGAGGCAGGGTCGGTCGAGAACGAATATTGCGTCTTGGCCATGCACACCGGCAGATGGCCGTAGCCCTGGCGCTCCCATTGGTGGAGCTGCTCGCGCACGGCCTTGTCGGCGACCGTCTCCGCGCCGCGATAGATGCGCTTGACGATCGTGTCAATCTTGTCGAACAGCCCCATCTCGTCGCCGTAGAGCGGCGCGAACTGGGCGTGCCCGCCGTCGGCCAGCTCGACCACCTTGCGCGCCAGCTCCTCGGCTCCGGCCGAGCCCTGCGCCCAGTGGCGGCACGGCACCGCCTCCACCCCCAGCTCGGCCGCGTAGGCCTTCACGGCTTCCGTCTCGGCCTGCGTGTCGGTGGCGAAATGGTTGATGGCGACGATCGCGGGCACGCCGAACTGCTTCACGTTCTCGATATGGCGGCCGAGATTGGCGCAGCCCTCGCGCACGGCCGCGACGTTCTCGATGCCGAGATTTTCCTTGGCCACGCCGCCATTCATCTTCAGCGCCCTGACCGTGGCGACGATGACGGCGGTGGCCGGCTTCAAGCCGGCCTTGCGGCACTTGATATCGAAGAACTTTTCCGCGCCGAGATCGGCGCCGAAGCCGGCCTCCGTCACCACGTAGTCGGCAAGCTTCAGCGCAGTAGTCGTCGCCACCACCGAGTTGCAGCCATGGGCGATGTTGGCGAAGGGACCGCCATGGACGAAGGCGGGGTTGTTCTCCAGCGTCTGGACAAGGTTGGGCTGCA
>DAOMOI010000073.1:0-8171 GCA_035444225.1 Aquamicrobium sp.
TGCTGATCGTCATCATCATCGGCGGCATCCGCGCCGGCGTGTTCACGCCGACGGAGGCGTCCGTGGTGGCGATCTTCTACGCGCTCGTCTGCGGCATGTTCATCTACCGCTCGCTGAAGGTGCGCGACATCCCGGCGATCGTCCTCCGCGCCGCGCTGGTCTCGATCGCCGTGCTCCTCATTCTCGCCGCGGCGCGCGCCTTCGCCTGGGTGCTGATCATCGAGAGCGTGCCTCAGAACCTGGCCGCGACCATCGTGTCGTGGGAGTTGAGCCCGATCGTCTTCCTGCTGGCGGTCAACCTCCTGCTTCTCGTCTTCGGCCTGTTCATGGACCCGTTGCCGGGCGTGATGGTGCTGGTGCCAATCCTCGCGCCCATCGCGCACTCGCTCGGCATCGACCCCATCCATTTCGCCATGGTGGTGATCCTGAACCTGACCATCGGCTTGATCACGCCGCCGGTGGGGGCGTTGCTGTTCGTGGTGTCGTCGGCCGTCAAGCTCAGGGTCGGCGCGATCATCCGCGAGATGCCGCCCTTCTTCCTCGCGCACATGATCGTGCTCGCCATGATCACCTTCATCCCGACGCTCTCGACCTGGCTGCCCCGCGTCAGCGGCTTCTAGGGCTGGCATCCGGCGCCATTGCGCGGCTCGTGCCTTCGGTGGCACAGTCGGGGAAACGGAGACCGCAAGCCCATGCCCGTCAGGACGAAGCCATCCTTCTCGCGCCCGAAGCCCTGGCACGAGGTCGCGCCGCATCTGGTCGATGTCGCCACGGGGCGCAAGGCCGCGGACCTCGTGGTGCGCAACGGCCGCTGGGTCAACGTCCATTCGGGCGAGATCATCCCGGCGACCGACATCGCCATCGCCGCCGGCCGCTTCGCCTATTGCGGGCCTGACGCCAGCCACGCCATCGGCGAGGGGACGAAGGTGGTCGATGCCGGCGGGCGCTATCTGGTGCCGGGCCTGTGCGACGGCCACATGCATGTCGAGAGCGGCATGGTGACGGTGACGGAGTTCTGCCGCGCCGTCATCCCGCACGGCACCACCTCGATGTTCGTCGATCCGCACGAGATCGCCAATGTGCTCGGGCTGGAAGGCGTGCGGCTGATGCATGACGAGGCGCTGGCGATGCCGGTCAACGTCCATGTGCAGATGCCGTCCTGCGTGCCCTCGGCGCCGGGGCTGGAAAATGCCGGTGCGCAACTGACGGCGCAGGACGTGGCCGAGGCGATGAATTGGGAAAACATCGTCGGCCTTGGCGAGGTGATGAACTTTCCCGGCGTCGCCGGCAATGACAAGCTGATGGTGGCCGAGATCGCCGCGACCGCGAAGGCCGGCAAGACGGTCGGCGGCCACTACGCCTCGCGCGATTTGGGCCTTTCATTCCACGGCTATGTCGCCGGCGGGCCGGAGGACGACCATGAGGGCACCAGCGTCGAGGACGCGGTCGCGCGCGTGCGGCAGGGCATGAAGGCGATGCTGAGGCTGGGCTCGGCCTGGTACGACGTGGCGAGCCAGATAAAGGCGGTGACGGAAAAGGGCCTCGACCCGCGCAACTTCATCCTGTGCACCGACGACAGCCATTCCGGCACCCTGGTCGAGGACGGCCACATGGACCGCGTCGTGCGCCATGCCATCGCGCAGGGGCTGAAACCCGTGACGGCGATCCAGATGGCGACCTTGAACACGGCCCAGCATTTCCGCCTCGAACGCGAGATCGGCTCGATCGCGCCGGGGCGGCTGGCCGATTTCCTCATCGTTTCCGACCTGCCCGGCCTCGTCATCGACGAGGTGTTCGCGCGCGGCACGCGGCTGGCCAAGGCCGGCCGGCTCGAGGTCGAGATTCCGCCATACGACTATCCCGCTCGCGCCCGGAAGACGGTCAAGCTCGGCCGCAAGCTGAAAGCGCAGGATTTCGACATTCCCGCGCCGGCCGGGGCGGCCGAGGTCAGGGTGCGCGTCATCGGCGTGATCGAGAACCAGGCGCCGACGCGCGCACTGGAGGCCGAGCTCGGCGTCGTGAACGGGCTGGTGGCGATGGACCGCGAGAACGACGTCTGCCAGATCGCGCTGGTCGAGCGCCATCGCGGCACCGGCGGCGTCACCAACGGCTTCGTCTCCGGCTTCGGCTACATGAAGGATTGCGCGCTCGCCTCGACCGTGGCGCACGACGCCCACCACATGATCGTCGTCGGCACCGACAAGCGCGACATGGCGCTGGCCGCCAACCGGCTGGGCGAGATCGGCGGCGGCGTGGTGCTGTTCTCGCAAGGGCGCGAGGTCGCGCTGGTCGAGATGCCGATCGCCGGGCTGATGTCGGACGAGCGCGCCGAGGTCGTGGCGCAGAAGGCCGCGAAGCTGACGGCGGCGATGCGCGACATGGGGTGCAGCTTGAACAACGCCTATATGCAGCACTCGCTGCTGGCGCTCGTCGTCATTCCCGAGCTGCGCATCTCCGATATCGGCCTCGTCGACGTGACGCGGTTCGAGAAGGTCGATCTCTTCCTCTAAGCCCCCGCGCCGGTCAGCGCCCGCCGCCGACGGCGACGTTGATGACCTCGAACGGCGTGGTGATAATGATTTCCGCTGCCGAGCCGAGGGTCTGGCCCAGCCCCTGCGCCAGCCCCTCGATGCGGCGCGAGACGTCGTCGCTGCCGCCGCCCAGCATGTCGTCCTCGTTCAGCCTCTGGCCCAGCAACTGCACCATCAGCGGGTTGTCGGCGAACTTGGCGTGGTTGAGCGAGTCTCCCGACGAGATGCCCGATATGTCGATGACGGTGACGCCGAGGCTGGCCAGATCGTCGTCGGAGCCGTAGTCGCCGACGCGCGGCCGGTTGCCGGCGATGATCGAGGACGCCAGCAGCGCCCGGTCGTCGCGCGAGACGATGACGAAGAGCGGCTGCCTGAGCGGGCCGATGCGGCGGAGCTGGCTCTTGAAGACGTCGAGGTCGATGTCGGGCGAGGCGAGGATGATGTCGCCGAGGCTGCCGCCGAGGTCGCGCTCGCCGGCCAGCGCCAGCTGCCGCAGCGTCTCCATCGTCAGCCAGTTGCCCATCGAATGGGCGACGATGTCGATGCGAGTGGCGCCGGCCTTGCGCAGCATGCGCAGCGTCTCTTCCAGCCCGTCGCGGGCGACGGTGGCGGAATTGTTGTCGTAGATGTAATCGACCGTGCGGCCGGTCGAGGCCCAGGAGAACAGGACCGGCGTGCCGCGATAGCCCGAATCGTGGATGATCTGCGCCGCGCGATAGGCGGAGTTGTCGAACGGCGTGCGATAGCCGTGGACGAAGACCATCGCCCGTCCATGCGTCTTCTTCAGGCTTTCGCGCAGCGCGCCGGAGAAGCCGGCCGGCGCCGGATAGAGCGCGACCTCGCCGGCGGCGAAGGGGCGGGCCGGGTCGCGCCGCGCGCTCGATGTCGGCTGCTCGACCCGTCCGGGCTGGTGGACCTTGGGGATGGTGATGTCGACGCGGGCGAAGTTCATCTCGACGCTGCGCTCGCCGCTGAACACCTCCTTGCGGTCTTCGGCCGCGGCGCGCGTGGTGGCGACGAAGACGCGATGGGTGGCGAGGATGGCCTGCGGCTCGGCCCCGACCGCGTCGAGGAGACGGCCGTGATGCCCTCCCGCGCAGCCGGTGAGAGCGGATGCGGCGGCGATCACGGCGGCTGCGATGATGTGGCGCGTCCGGCTCAACGCTGAACTCCTCTGCCAGAAGGTCACCCCGCCATCCGCTAGCGTGGCGAGCCGCCCTTGGCAAGCGATCATCGCCGCCAGAACAACGGCGTGAACAGGACGAGCACCGCCAGAATCTCCAGTCGGCCGAGCAGCATGGCGACGGAAAGGAGCCATTTCGCGGCATCCGGCACGGCGGAGAAATTGCCGGCCGGGCCGATCACATCTCCGAGACCGGGGCCGACATTGGTGAGGCAGGTCAGCGCACCGGAAAAGGCGGTCAGGATGTCGAGGCCGGTCGCGGCGAGCGCCAGCGTCAGGATCATCCAGATGGTCACGAAGGCCGAGATGAACAGCACCACCGCGCGCTGCATGGCGTCGTCCACCGGGCGGTCGCCGTAATGCACGGTGACGACCGTGCTCGGATAGACGAAGCGCTTCAGGCCGTTGGCGAGCAGCTTGAACAGGATCAGGAAGCGATAGGCCTTGATGCCGCCCGAGGTCGAGCCCGAGCAGCCGCCCAGCGCCGTCGCCACCAGCGCGCAGCCGGCGACGAACGGCCCCCAGACCGTATAATCCTCGGTGGCGAAGCCGGTGGTGGTGATGATCGAGACGAAGTTGAAGGCCGAATAGGTCAGCGCCGTGTGAAACGGCATGCCGTCGCCCAGCCTGAGATAGAGCGCGACCGCGACGACGAAGAAGACGACATAGCCGGCGAAAACGCGGATCTGCGGGTCGCGCAGCGCGTCGAGCCGCCCCGAGATCGCCAGCAGCATGACGATCGAGAACGGCAGCGCGCCGAGGAACATGAACACGGTCGCGATCCACAGAACGGCGAAATTGCCGGCATAGGCGCCCATGGAGGCGTCGTGGGTGGAGAAACCGGCGGTCGAGATCGTGGTCAGCGCGTGGTTGAGCGCGTCGAAGCCGCCCATGCCGGCGGCGGCATAGAGCACCGCGCACAGCACCGTGGCGGCGGAATAGATGCCCAGCAGGCCGGTGATGTAGGTCGACAGCCGCTCGAAGGGGCGGTCGGAGATATCGGAGGATTCGATGCGGAAATAGGAGACGCCGCCGACATTGAGGAAGGGCAGGATGAACAGCGACAGCGCGATGACGCCGAGGCCGCCCATCCATTGCAGGATCGAGCGCCACAGCAGGATGCCGGGCGGCAGGTGGTCGAGCCCGTTCAAGATGGTGGCGCCCGTGGTGGTGATGCCGGAGACGGCCTCGAACACGGCTTGCGCCACCGTCAGGTCGAGCGAGGCGGCGGCGTAGAACGGCACCGCGCCGACCGCGCTGGTCGTCAGCCACAGCAGGTTGACCAGCAGGAAGCCGAAGCGCGACGAGATCGTCGGCGGTCGCCCCTGCGTCGCCAGCGCGCAGGCCAGCGCCAGCCCGCCGATGAAGAAGGCGCAGAAGGCGAACACCTTCCAGTCGTCGTTGCCGTAATAGAGGTCCACGGCCGCCGGCGCGAGCATGGCGAAGCACAGATAGATGGCGAAGACGGAGGCGATGTTCACCGCTGCGCGGACTGTGGAATACTGCACGGCGAGGAATCCCGGGACGCTTAGCCGCGACAGTGGCGTGACCGGCGCGTTTGTGCAATAGCCATCGAAAAAGCCAAGGGAGACGATGGGATGGCTGCATTTCCTCGCGAGGTGTCGCGCGCGGCGGCGGCGATGCGGCCGCTCTTTCCCGAGACGCCGCTTCAGGAGAACGAGTACCTCTCGCGCAAGACCGGGGCGCGGGTGTTCCTGAAGCGCGAGGACCTGTCGCCGGTCCGTTCCTACAAGATCCGCGGCGCGTTCAATTTCTTCCGCAAGGCGCTCGCCGCCGACGCGGGCGCGCAGGTGTTCGTCTGCGCCTCGGCCGGCAACCACGCGCAGGGCTTCGCCTATGTCTGCCGCCATCTCGGCCGCAAGGGCGTGGTGTTCATGCCGGTGACGACGCCGCAGCAGAAGATCGACAAGACGCGCATGTTCGGCGGCGGTGCGGTGGAGATCCGCCTCGTCGGCGACTTCTTCGACGATTGCTACCGCGCCGCGCTCGACTTCGCAGCCGAGAGCGGCGGGCTGATGGTGCCGCCCTTCGACCACAAGGACATCATCGAGGGGCAGGCGACCATCGCGCACGAGATCGCGGCACAGCTTCCGGACGGCGTGAGGGCAGACCTGATGGTGCTTCCCGTCGGCGGCGGCGGGCTTTCCGCCGGCGTCACCCGCTACATGGCCGAGACGGGGACGGCTCCCCGCTTCGTCTTCGTCGAGCCGTCGGGCGCGCCGAGCCTGAAGCGCAGCCTCGAGGCCGGCAGGCGGGCGAAGCTGGAGCGGGTCGACAATTTCGTCGACGGCGCGGCCGTGGCCGAGATCGGCAAGGAGAATTTCCGGCTGCTGAAGCATTTCGAGCCGGAGCAGGTGCGGCTGGTGCCGGAAAACCGTCTCTGCGCGACGATGATCGAGATGCTGAACGTCGAGGGCATCGTGCTGGAGCCGGCCGGCGCGCTCGCCATCGACGTGCTCAAGGATTTCTCGCGCAAGGAATTGAAGGGCAAGGTCGTGGTGCTGGTCATCTCCGGCGGCAATTTCGACTTCGAGCGCCTGCCGGACGTGAAGGAAAGAGCGCTGCGCTTCGAGGGGCTCAAGAAGTATTTCATCTTCCGCTTCCCGCAGCGGCCGGGCGCGCTGCGCGACTTCCTGTCGCTGCTCGGACCCGACGACGACATCGCCCGCTTCGAATATTTGAAGAAGTCGGCGCGCAATTTCGGCTCGGTGCTGATCGGCATCGAGACGAAGGATGCGAGCAACTTCGACACGCTGCGCCGGCGCTTCGAGGAAGCGGGCTGGGCCTATCAGGACATCACCGACAACGAGACGCTGGCCGGTTTCATCATCTGAACGCGGGAGCTATGCTTCGACGATGAGCGAAGGCACGGCCTATATCGTCCTTTTCCGCGGCGTCGGCGGCAAGACGCAGCTTCCCGTCGCGCCGCTGCGCGAAAAGCTGACGCAGGCCGGCTTCGACAACGTCGCGACCTACATCAACAGCGGCAATGCGGTGCTGAAAAGCACGTTGCCGCGCAAGGAGGTGGCGGCGCGCGTCGCGGAAATCTGCGCCCGCGAGTTCGCGTTCGACAAGGACGTGCATGTGGTGTCCGAGGCGGAATGGCGGGCGCTGATCGACGCCAACCCGTTTCCCGATGCGGTTGCGACGCCGACGAAACTCCACGCGGCGATTCTGGAGGCGGAACCCGCGCCCGAACGAGTGGAGGCGCTGCGCGCGCTGGCCGCGCCGAGCGAGGGCATCATCGTCGTCGGCAAGGTCGCCTATCTGCACACGCCGCACGGCTTCGGCACCTCGAAGCTGGCGATACGATTCGACAAGGGCATCGGCGTGGCGAACACGGCGCGCAACTGGAACACGGTGCTGAAGCTCGCCGAACTGGCGGTTTCGGCCGCTGCCTGAGGCGATTTCTATTGCGGCGCACAAATTCAGGTTGCTTTTGCCGGCCGCTTGCACCATATCGGCGTCAGATAGGCGCATGGGCCGGGTCGTCCGGCTTTCCCCGAAGGGACTGGTTGCGTCCGTTTCCCCCTTTCCGTTGCTTCCGGCAGCTGGCAGGCGGTGAAAGACCCGCTGCAGGATGCGCGCGGGCGCGACAGCGCAGCCGAGCGGAACGGAGGTTCCGCCGCCTTGTCGTCCAACAAGAGATTTTTCTGCGGCGGGTTGCGCCCCGCCGCGCAAGCAATTGCGGGCGAGGCGCAGGCCGTGGCCCGCAGGAAAGACATGACTTTGACGTTTGAAAATACCATTTCCCCGGCCGAGGCCTCCATCGAGGCTCCGATCGACACCGCAATGGAGACCACGGGCGGCTTCGCGGCGCTGGGCTTGTCCGGCGCGCTGCTCAACGCCACGCACAATGCCGGCTTCACCGTGCCGAAGCCGATCCAGGTCGAGGCGATCCCGCCGCAGCTTCAGGGCCGTGACATTCTCGGCATCGCCCAGACGGGTTCCGGCAAGACGGCGGCCTTCAGCCTGCCGATCCTCGCCGCCATCGCCGGGCTCGGCACGAAGCGCAAGCCGCGCACGATGCGCGCGCTGATCCTCGCGCCGACGCGCGAGCTTGCCGTGCAGATCGAGGAGACGATCCGCATTCTGGCCAAGGGCCTGCACATCTCGACCGCGATCGTCCTTGGCGGCGTGTCGCGCGGCTCGCAGGTGCGGCGCATCGCGCCCGGCGTCGACATCCTGATCGCCACGCCCGGCCGGCTGACCGACCTCGTGCGCGAGGGCGACCTCGTGCTGGCCGAGACGCGCTGGCTGGTGCTGGACGAGGCCGACCGCATGCTCGACATGGGCTTCATCAACGATGTCCGGCGCATCGCCCGCGCCGTCCATCCCGAGCGGCGCACGGCGCTGTTCTCGGCCACCATGCCGTCGGAGATCGAGAAGCTGGCGCGCGAACTGCTCAAGGAGCCGGTGCGCGTCGAGGTTGCGCC
>DAOMOI010000074.1:0-8113 GCA_035444225.1 Aquamicrobium sp.
CTCGTCGAGCGCGTCGAGCAGCTGGCGCTTGGCCTTCTGGCGGGTGACGGCGCCGTACTGGCTCTCGATCTGGCCGCGCACGATCTCGCGCAGCTTCTCCGCGCTTTCGAGCCCGAGCTGCTTGGCGACCTCGTCGTTGATCTCCAGCTTGCCGGCCTTGGCCACTTCCTTGGCCTTGATGTCGAAGGTGGCTTCCTTGCCGGCCAGATGGGTGGCGGCGTATTCCTCGGGGAACGTCACGGTGATCGTGGTCTCGTCGCCGGCCTTGACGCCGACGAGCTTGTCCTCGAAGCCGGGGATGAACTGGTTTGAGCCGAGCACGAGATCGGCGTCCTCGGCCGCGCCACCCTCGAAGGGCACGCCGTCGATCTTGCCGAGATAGTCGAAGGTGACCTTGTCGCCCTTCTCGGCCTTGCCCTTCTTCGGCTCCCAGGTGCGGGCGGAATCGGCCACGCGCTCGACCTGCTCCTCGACCTCCTCGGCCGGCACGTCATAGACGAGACGGGTGATGGAGACGGTGGAAAGGTCCTTCTCTTCGATCGCGGGCAGCACCTCGTAATCGAGCGAGAATTCGAAGTCGGCGTTGCCGGCGAGCACCTTCTCGGCTTCCTTCTCGTCCTCGGTCATCGAGACCTCGGGCTGCATCGCCGCCTTCTCGCCGCGGTCGGCCAGGATGGAGCGGCTGGAATCGTTGAGGATCTCGTTGACCACTTCGGCCATGAACGACTTGCCATAGACCTTGCGCAGGTGGGGCAGCGGCACCTTGCCGGGACGGAAGCCGTTGATGCGGACCTTGTCCTTGGCCGCCGAAAGCCGCTCGACGAGCTTCGCTTCCAGTTCCGTGGCCGGGACGATCACCTTGATCTGGCGCTTCAGTCCCGCGTTGAGCGTTTCGGTTACCTGCATCTCAAAACCTTCGTCTTCATCAAGGCGGGCGGGCCGGCCCGTTGCCGTCCTGCCTGCGTGAAATCCTGCTCGGGAATAGCTGGCGAGGACCCAGCGCGACCCGCGAAACGGGGCTTTCCATCATCCCTAGACCCCAATCGTGGCACAGTCTAGGTCGCCATGGCCACGAGTTCGGTCACGAATTTGGGTCGATATAGGAGAGCTTGCGCGGACGCAAGACTTATCCTAGTGACGGCGCGACGCGCGCGTGGCGGAATTGGCAGACGCAGCAGGTTTAGGTCCTGCCGCCGCAAGGCGTGGGGGTTCAAGTCCCTCCGCGCGCACCATTTTTTTTGATCTCACGGCAGTTCGCTTCGCTCACGCCTCCGACGGGGCGGCCTGACCGGCCGACGGGCGGTCGCCCTTGCGAACCCTGCGGGTTCGGATATCTCACGGCAGTTCGCTTCGCTCACGCCTCCGACGGGGCGGCCTGACCGGCCGATGGGCGGTCGCCCTTGCGAACCCTGCGGGTTCGGATAGTCTCCATCCGATAGCATGCCGGGCACCGCCTCAATAGAGCGGTTCGGCATAAAGCAGCGTCTCGCCGTCGTGGAACGACTTGATCTGCGCCGTGCCGTCCTTCGCCACCGCCACCTTCATGCGGAAGCTGCGCTCGGCAAGGTTCCGTTCGATCTCCCTGCCCTCGCCCTCGGGCACGTAGAAGCGTTCGATGCCGTAGCGGACGGAGACGGAGTGCGTGCGCGCCGACCAGCGCGGCTGGGTCATGCCCCTGACATCGACCTCGCCCTCGGCCGGCGCGGGTTCGGGCGGCTGGCCGAAGCGGGCCGCGACCGGCTGGAAGACGCCGTCGTCATCCGTCTTCAGCCGCACATAGACGGTGCGGTCGTCCTCGTCCCCGCTCTCTTCCGGCATCTCCCCGAACAGGTCGGCCGGCACGCGCGAGATGTTGTAGGCGAGCGTGACGTAGTCGCCGCGCAGCAGGTCGCGCGGATCGACCGGCTCGACCGCCAGCGTCACCTCGTGCCCGTCGCGCAGCACGGCCGCGCGGCCGGCGATCATCGAGGCGAGAAAGCCGATCTGGAGCAGGGCGACGACCAGCGCCGCCGGCACGAGCCAGCGCCGCGCGATCATGCCGCTTCTCCATCCGTTGCGATGCGCCGCTCGAAACGGGCGATCAGCCATGCCAGCGCCGACAGCGTCAGCCCGGCAAGGAGGAAGAAGGCGGCCGTGTCCATCATCGTGCCCAGCATCACCACATAAAGGAAGCAAAGGTTGAAGGCGAAGGCGAGATAGGCGAACCAGCGCAGCGCCCGGTTGTCGCGCCCCTCGAGCAGCAGCGCCGCGACGATGCCGGCAAAGGCGAGGATGGTGGGCGCGAGGAAGCCCGGCTCGTCGATCAGCGCCGTCTGGACCGTGCCGACGCCGACGAGGAAGCCGGCGAGCGCGTGGACCGGCAGGCTTTCGCCCAGCCCCGAAAGGCGGTGCGCCTCCGCGGGCCGCATCCGGCCGAGGGCGAAGACGGCGAACGCCCCCGCCGCGAGCAGGATCGGCGCCGCAAACGTCGTCTCGTCGCGCCAGTAGGCGAGCACCGTGAACAGATAGAGCGACAGCAGCAGCAGATGGCGCGAAAGCACGCTGCGCGTCCAGAACGACAGCGCATA
This sequence comes from Aquamicrobium sp., assembly GCA_035444225.1. Lineage (GTDB taxonomy): Bacteria > Pseudomonadota > Alphaproteobacteria > Rhizobiales > Rhizobiaceae > Aerobium. The sequence goes on from DAOMOI010000074.1 coordinate 2,568, forward strand.
AAGCACGGCCGCGACGACCGGCCAGGAAAGCGGCGGCCCGCCGAGCGACCAGCCCTGCGACGCCTTCATCAGCATCCATGCGCCGGCCAGAAGGGCCGCGCCCGCATTGAGCGCGCCCGAACGCAGGACCGCCGCGGCCAGCGCGGTGCCCGCGCCCCAGACGAAGACGGCTTCGGCCTCGTCGCCCGACATGTGGTAGATCTGCGCGATCAGCGCGATCGAGGCGCCGAAACCGGCGGCGGCGACCACCCAGGCGCCCTCGCCCGCCCCCTCGCGGCCCGAGAGCTTGAGAGCCGCGCCGCCGACATAGCCGGCGAGGATGAGCGCAAACAGCATGGCAACGCGCGCGAGCCGCGGGAACGCCTCCCAGTTGGCGGCGATGAAGATGACGACCGCCGCCGCGAACAGCGCCGCCGCCATCATCGCCAGCACCGCGCCGAAGGAGATCGAAGGGCCGGAGTTTCGCTCTGCATCGAACGAAAGTGCCTGCGCCGTCGCCTCGTCGATCAGCCCCGCTTCGCGCCAGCGCGAAATGTCGCGCTTGACCTTCGTTATGTAAGAAGCCATCGGCCACTCCCTCTCCGGCGGCGCGCAGCCGGGCATCGGCCGCAGGAAAGCGGCAGATTGTGACGGAAATCCGGTTACATAGCCGATTCCGCCATCAGGCCGCCACACAGGTGAAGGATCCCCTCATATTGCAATGCACAAACGCATTGCTGTCATGCAGCATTCGCACTTCAAAAGCCGGAAGCGAGCGACTATCTTCCAACCATCGAACGACAACGAACGCGCAAGAACAACGAAATAGGTGCTGAAATGAACCTGATCCGCAACTACCAGAACTGGCGCCGCTACCGCAACACGGTCAACGAGCTGAGCCGCCTTTCCAACCACGAGCTGAACGACCTCGGCATCTCGCGCGGCGAGATCCCCTTCGTCGCTCGCAAGTCGCTCTAGGAATTCCAGAGATCTCGTCGGGACCGTCCTCCTCCCAGGTTCCGGCGGATAAGGCCGCCAATCTCCTCCTCCCGATTGTCGGCCGCCATAACGACACCCGCCGGACCTCCTCCCCCGGCGGGTGTTGTTCTTTTCGGGCCTTTCTTGCATTCGTCCTCGGCCGGGACTAATTCCCCTCTCATGACAATCAAGCCCGTTCACGTCGTCGGCGGGGGCCTCGCCGGCTCCGAAGCCGCCTGGCAGATCGCCAGCGCCGGCGTCCCGGTCATCCTTCATGAAATGCGCCCGGTGCGCGAGACGCCGGCGCACAAGACCGACGGTCTGGCCGAGCTGGTCTGCTCCAACTCCTTCCGCTCCGACGACGCCGAGACCAACGCCGTCGGCGTGCTCCACGCCGAGATGCGGCTTGCCGGCTCGCTGGTGATGAGCGCGGGCGACGCCAACCAGGTTCCGGCCGGCGGCGCGCTCGCCGTCGACCGCGACGGCTTCTCCGCCGCCGTCACCGAAAGGCTCGAGGCGCATCCGCTCGTCACCATCATGCGCGAGGAAGTCGCCGGCCTGCCGCCCGAAGACTGGGATCAGGCCATCATCGCCACCGGGCCGCTGACCGCGCCGTCGCTGGCCGAGGCGATCGCGCAAGCCACCGGAGCCGACGCGCTCGCCTTCTTCGACGCCATCGCCCCGATCGTCCATTTCGATTCCATCGACTTCGATGTCGCCTGGTTCCAGTCGCGCTACGACAAAGTCGGTCCTGGCGGCACCGGCAAGGACTACATCAACTGCCCGATGGACAAGGCGCAGTACGAAGCCTTCGTCGCCGCGCTGATCGAGGGCGACAAGACCGAGTTCCGCGAATGGGAGGGCACACCCTATTTCGACGGCTGCCTGCCGGTCGAGGTGATGGCCGAGCGCGGCGTCGAGACGCTGCGCCACGGCCCGATGAAGCCGATGGGCCTGACCAACCGGCACAACCCGACGGTGAAGCCCTACGCCGTGGTCCAGCTGCGCCAGGACAACGCGCTCGCCACGCTCTACAACATGGTCGGCTTTCAGACCAAGCTGAAGCATGGCGAGCAGGTGCGCATCTTCCGCGCCATTCCGGGGCTGGAGCGGGCCGAGTTCGCCCGCCTCGGCGGCCTGCACCGCAACACCTACATCAACTCGCCGACGCTGCTCGATCCAACGCTGCAATTGAAGAGCCGGCCCGGCCTGCGCTTCGCCGGCCAGATCACCGGCTGCGAGGGCTATGTCGAATCGGCGGCCATCGGCCTGCTCGCCGGGCGCTTTGCTGCCGCCGGACGGCTCGGCCAACCGCTGGCAACCCCGCCGGCGACCAGCGCCTTCGGCGCGCTGCTTTCCCACATCACCGGCGGCCACATCGTTTCCGACGACGAGCCCGGCAAGCGCTCGTTCCAGCCGATGAACGTCAATTTCGGCCTGTTCCCGCCGCTGGAGGCCGGAACGAAGCTCAAGCCGGACGGCTTCGAGGGCCGCTTCCGCGGCAAGGACAAGGCCATCGCCAAGAAGAAGGCGCTCGCCCGCCGCGCGCTCGCCGACTGCCGCGCCTGGCTCGGCCTGCCGCCCGCGGCGGCAGCGGCCGAATAGCGTCATTCTTTCAAAGGGGGAGATTTCCATGGCCGCGTTCGACAGCACTTTCTTCAAGGTCGAGCGCGACGGCCCGGTCGCGCTCATTCTCCTCAACCGGCCGGACAAGGCCAATTCGATGACGCCGGATTTCTGGACCGACCTGCCGCGCATCGTCGATGCGCTCGCCCGCGACGAGAGCGTGCGCTGCGCGATCCTCGCCGGCGAAGGCAGGCATTTCACCGGCGGCATGGACCTTGCCGCCTTCGCCTCGATCGCCGCCATGTTCGACAACGAGCCCGGCCGCGCCGCCTATGCCATGCGCGACCTGATCCTCTCCCTGCAAGGCTCGTTCACCGCGCTGGAGCGGGCGCGCTTTCCGGTCATCGCCGCGATCCACGGCGCCTGCGTCGGCGGCGGCATCGACATGATCACCGCCTGCGACCTGCGGATCGCGAGCCACGACGCCCATTTCTCGATCGAGGAAATCCATATCGGCATGGCGGCGGATGTCGGCACGCTCCAGCGCCTGCCGAAGCTGATCGCGCCGACGGTCGCGGCCGAGCTTGCCTATACCGGCCGCCGCTTCGGCGCCGAGGAAGCCAGGACCATCGGCCTCGTCTCCGCCGTTCATGCCGACAAGGAGGCGACGCTCGCCGCCGCGCGCGCGATGGCGCGGGAGATCGCGAGAAAATCGCCGCTCGCCATCGCCGGCATCAAGCGCAACCTCGCCTACGCCCGCGACCATTCGGTCGCCGACGGTCTCGACTATATCGCGACATGGAACGCCGGCATGCTGCGGCCGGGCGAGCTGATGGCGGCGGTGCAGGCGAAGATGGCGAAGCGGGAGGCCGAATTCGCCGACCTGCTTGCCGAGCGGACCCTCGGATGACTATTCGCCCGGCAGGCCGGGCTTGCCCGCCTCGCCCGGATTGCGCCGCACATAGGCCGCCTTCAGGCTCTCGGATGTCTCGCGCGAGCCGTCATGGCTCCAGCCCGGCGGGCGGAAAAGGTAGCCGAGCCGCTGGCCCAGCGTCAGCCCCGGCGCGAAGGCATCGCGGAACATCGCGATCCATTCGTGGAAAGCGACCTTCAGCGGGTTGAAGGTGCCGATATTGTGGACGATGCCGTAACGCGGCCTGTCCTCCTCCAGTTCCTCGACGAAGGTGCCGAACATGCGATCCCAGATGATCAGCGTGCCGGCATAGTTGGCGTCGAGATAGCGCGGATTGGTGGCGTGGTGGACGCGGTGGTGCGACGGCGTGTTGAAGACGAACTCGACCGGCCGCCACAGTTTGCCGATGGTCTCGGTGTGAATCCAGAACTGGTAGACGAGGTTGAAGCCGAAGACGAAGACGATGATCGCCGGGTGGAAGCCGAGCAGCACCAGCGGCACCTGAAGCACGAACATGCCGGTGAAGGTGCCGGTCCATGACTGCCGGAGCGCGGTGGACAGGTTGTAGTGCTGGCTCGAATGGTGATTGACGTGCTCGGCCCACACCCAGCGCACCCGGTGGGCGATGCGGTGATACCAGTAGTAGCGCAGATCATCGAGCAGGAAGGCGGCGAGCGCCACCCACACCGAGACGCCGAGGTCGAACAGGCGGAACTGCCACACCCACATCAGCGCCGTATAGGAGACGACGCCGAGCAGCAGGCCGGCCGCAACGTTGCCGACGCCCATCGCGAGGCTGGTCAGCGTGTCGCGCGTCTCGAACCCGCCCGGCGCGCGGCCGGTGCGCACCAGCCACAGCTCGATCAGGATGGCGAGGATGAAGAAGGGTATGGCAAGCTGCGTCACGTCCGGGAAGGCATAGGCGTCCATCGGCGCTCCTTTCTCATGCCCGCAGGGCGGCCAGAAGCCGCCCGACCGCGTCCGCCGCCTCTTCGTCCGCAAAGGTGAACGCGCCGCCCTTCCATGTAAAGTCCTTCAGGCGCAGCCTCAGCGTCGCTCCCGTCACCTGCGGCGCGCCGGCGAGGTCGCGCGCCGCGACCACGCGGGTCAGGAACCTGTCGCCGATGGCCTGCACGATACCGACGCGCCCGTCGCCGAGCGCGAGGAACGCGGCATCCGCCGCCGCGGTCAGATGAACCGCCTCGACGGCCAGATCGGGGAAATCGAGGCCGAACCGTGCGCGGGCGGCCGCCTCGTCCTCAAGCCGCGCGCGCCGGCTGCCGCCGGTCAGGTGCACGACCAGCACCACGCCGGAAACGCCGGCGACCACCATCGCCACAAGCAGCGTCAGGCTCATCCCCGCCCGTTTCTCCCCCAGACCGGCCCGATGCTACCGCAGGCCCCGCCGGGGCGTCAAAGCCGCGCCTATCCCCAGCCGCGCGCGGCGCGGGAAAGCAGCGTCCAGTGCCGGCGCAGCGCAGAGATGTCGACCGGGCGGTGCAGCATGTCGGTGCCGGCGCGGGCGGCGCGTTCGAGATAGGGGCCGGCCAGTGCCGCCGGCAGGAAGGCGGGGCGCAGCGCGGCCGGCATGTCCTTGGCCTCCGCCTCGAAGCGAGCGGCATGCTCGCGCCCGAGCTCGACGAAAGCGGCGACGGCGCGGCCGGCCGCCTCCCCCCCGCCCGCCTCGACGATGTCGGCGCGGCTCGCGCCGACGGCGGCCAGGATGTCGGCCGGCACGTAGCATTGCCCGCGCGCCCGGTGCAGCGGCATCAGCCTCGTCAGCCCGGCGATGGCCTGGGCGCAGCCGCCATGGCCGGCGGCGGCGGCGAAGGCGGGCGCGGCTTCGGGCTCCAGCATCAGCGCGGCGAGCTGGATCAGCGCCGAGGCCGTCTCGCCGCAATAGCCTTCAAGATCGGCGCGCGATGGCATAGGGTCGTCGTAGAGGTCGAAGATGCGCGCCTCGAGATAGCGGTCGAAGGCGTCGAGCGGCAGGCCGTGGCGCTCTATCGCCGCCTGAAGCGAGGCCGCGAGCGGATGGCCCGTGGCAGCCGCCTCGCCGCCGGCCAGCGCATCGCGCCACCACTGGATGCGCACCTCGCCCGGCAGCGGC
>DAOMOI010000075.1:0-8094 GCA_035444225.1 Aquamicrobium sp.
TGAACATCCCGGCGCCGCTGATGGACCGCATGGAGATCATCCGCATCGCCGGCTATACCGAGGACGAGAAGGTCGAGATCGCCAAGCGGCATCTCCTGCCCAAGGCGATCCGCGACCACGCGCTCCAGCCGAAGGAGTTCTCGATCACCGACGAGGCGCTGCGCGCCACGATCCAGTTCTACACCCGCGAGGCGGGCGTCAGAAACCTCGAGCGCGAGCTGATGAAGATCGCGCGCAAGGCGGTGACCGAAATCCTGAAGACCGGCAGGAAGTCGGTGAAGGTGACGGAAAAGAACCTTTCCGACTATCTCGGCGTGCAGCGTTTCCGCTACGGCCAGATCGACGGCGAGGATCAGGTCGGCGTCGTCACCGGCCTTGCCTGGACCGAGGTGGGCGGCGAGCTGCTGACCATCGAGGGCGTCATGATGCCCGGCAAGGGCAAGATGACCGTCACCGGCAACCTGCGCGACGTGATGAAGGAATCGATCTCGGCGGCGGCGTCCTACGTCCGCTCGCGCTCGATCGACTTCGGCATCGAGCCGCCGCTGTTCGACAAGCGCGACATCCACGTCCACGTGCCCGAGGGTGCCACGCCCAAGGACGGCCCGTCGGCCGGCATCGCCATGGTCACGGCGATCGTCTCGGTGCTCACCGGCATCCCGGTGCGCAAGGACATCGCCATGACCGGCGAGATCACGCTGCGCGGCCGGGTGCTGCCGATCGGCGGCCTGAAGGAGAAGCTGCTTGCCGCACTTCGCGGCGGCATCAAGAAGGTGCTGATCCCCGAGGAGAACGCCAAGGACCTGGCGGAAATCCCCGAAAACGTGAAGAACGAGCTGGAGATCGTGCCGGTTGCCCGCGTCGGCGAGGTGCTGCGTCACGCGCTCGTGCGCATGCCGGAGCCGATCGAATGGGCCGAGCCGGTGGAGCCGGCGACGGCCAAGGCCGACGGCAACGGCGCCCAGACGCTGGCGCACTGAACGGCAACGCATCGCAAAAGGCCGGGCTTTCGCCCGGCCTTTTCGTTGAATCCCACGGAAAACCGGGCAAAACCGGGCTTTTTCCCGGTTTTACCGCTTGGTCGAAAGAGGCGGATTTCCTAAACTCCCGCTCCTGCCGGCCGAAACGAATCGCCGGTCTTTCACAGGGAAGGGAATTCTCAATGAACAAGAACGAACTCGTTTCCGCCGTGGCCGACGCCGCCAAGCTTTCCAAGGGCGACGCGCAGGCCGCCGTCGACGCCGTGTTCTCGGCCATCACCGGCGAGCTGAAGAACGGCGGCGACGTGCGCCTCGTCGGCTTCGGCAACTTCTCGGTTTCCAAGCGCGAGGCGTCCACCGGCCGCAACCCGCAGACCGGCGCGGAAGTGAAGATTCCTGCCCGCAACGTGCCGAAGTTCTCGGCCGGCAAGGGCCTCAAGGACGCGGTCAACTAAGGCGCCGCTTCCCTTCTGTCTTGTCGAAGAGCCGGGTTTTCGCCCGGCTTTTCTTTTTCGCCTGCGCTCCAGCGCCGCCGCAATGGAGGCGCGACGGGGCGGTATGACGAGGTCGGGGCGGTGGCCCCGGCCCGAAAAGGAGATGCCCCGATGCGCGTTCCTATCTGCCTTCTGCTGCTTGCCCTCTACGCCGAGGGAGCGGCCGCCTCGGGCGGGATTTCCTGCGCGGCGGATGACGGGACGGTGGCGTTGTCCGTGGAGGGCGGCGTGACGCGCGGTATGGGAGGCGCGCTGTTCAGCTTCGCCGGCACGGTCGAGCTGGGCAGCGACGGGATCGAGGCCGATTTGCGGCGCACGGAGTTCGGCCGCGCGCACGTGGCGCAATACTGGTTCGACGACGGGACGCTGAAGCTCAGGCTCTATCGCGAGCGCGAGGGGGATGCGCCGCACGGCTATGTCGAGGTCGCGCTCGATACGGCCCTCGATGAGGGAGAAGGGGAATTTCGCGGCGACTATGCCGTCACGGTCTATGACATGACCCATGCCGTGGACAGCGTGGCGGCGCCGGCCGAATTCTCCGGCGCGGTCGCCTGCACCGTCGAATAGAAACCAGTGGGCGAGTAGGGATCAGCCGGCGACGTCGATGACGCCGCAGTCGCCTCTTTCGGTGCCGAAGGCGATGCGCCGGCCCTCGCCGTCCCAGGCCATCGCCGTGACCGCGCCTTGGCCCGGGCGGCGCAGCAGAACCTCCTTGGCGTCGGCGATGCGGGCGGCGAGCACCATGCCGTCGGCATAGCCGATGGCGAGTATCTCGTCGGTGGTGTGGAAAGCGACGGACGTGACCATGGAATCGCCGCGTGTGCCGAGCTCGGCCGGCGCCTTGCCGATGGGCCCGTCCTTGGTCTGGAACGGCCAGACCACAGCCGCCGGCGCGCCGGAACTGGCGAGCCAGCGCCCTCTGGCGCTCCACGACAGCGACTTCACCTTGGCCGGATAGCCGGTCATGCGCATGTGCTTGCCGTCGGCCAGCTTCCAGCCGTGCAAGGCGTTCTCCTGCATAGTGGTGACGAGGAAATTGCCGTCCGGCGAGAAGGTGACGCCGGTGTGGGCGCCGGCCCATTCCAGCTCGGCGGGCTTGCCGTCGGCGGCGGGGAAGTGCAGCGTCGCGCCATTGTAGCGGGCGACCGCCAACCTGAGACCCTTGGGCGCAAAGGCCAGCCCCTCGACGCTGCGCGGATGGGCGAACTCCTTGCGCGCGCCGTCCGGCAGGATGACGTGGGCGATGCGGCCGCCGGCGAAGGCCACGGCCCCGCGCGGGCCGGCGGCCAGCGCCGTGATCCATCTGCCGCCGGCGGCGGCAAGCTCGGTCACGGTGCCGTCGGCCGCGACGGCGCAGACGCGGCCGTCCTCGCCGCCGGTAAGCAGCGACCTGCCGTCGAGCGTCGGCGTGGCGCAGGCGAGGCCGTCATGGGCCTCCACATGCGCGTGGCCGCCGTCGAGCCGGTGGATGGCGCCATCGGCCATGGCGAAATGCGGCACGGCGCCGAGCCATGCGGTCAGGATGCAATGGCCGTCGAGATCGAGGGGGGCGACTGTGGGCATGATTTCCTTCGACCCGTGCGGGAACGTTCAGCGGAAAGCGCGGTGCCGGTCGCCGGCAGGCGCGAGGCCGGCGCCGATCCGCGCAAGGTGGTCGCGGATGCGCGCGGCCGCTTGTTCGGCGGAAAGGGCGGTCACGTCAAGTATCAAAAGTTCGGGCACGTCCGGCCGTTGGATCGAATCGTGGGCTGCGAAGCCGCGCAGCACGGCGGGGTCAGTCAATTTGCGGGGCCCGCGCCCGGCATCGGCGATGCGGCGGGCATTCTCCTCGATCGCGGCTTCGAGAACCACCGGCACCAGCGGCGCGCGTCGCGCCGTCGCCAGATCGACGACATGGTCCCAGGCCTGCCTCTCGCGCTCGCTGCCGACGCACAGCGCGTTGGTCATGACGAAGCTCTCGGCGGCCGGGCGGGCGGCCAGCGTCCGGTAGGCGGCGGCGCGAACCTCCTCGTAGAGTGGCCAGCGCTGCGGGTCGTCGAGACCGGCGCAGGCGATGGCCACGTCGTGCAGGAGGTGGTTGTCGATCAGGCGCGCATCCAGCAGGCCGGCAAGCGCGCGGCCTATCGTCAGCTTGCCGACGCCGGGCCAGCCGTTCAGGTGAACGATCACGCCGGCCCGCGCGGATGCGTCCGCGCTCACGCCGCCCGGCACGCCTCGAAGCCGAGGCGGAGCTTTTCCTCGTCCAGCTCGCGGCCGATGAAGACGAGCCGCGTCTCGTGCGTCTCGCCGTCCTTCCACGGCCGCTGGTGGTCGCCCTCGACGATCATGTGGACGCCCTGCACGACATAGCGGTCGGGGTCGTCGGTGAAGGCGATGATGCCCTTCAGCCGCAGGATGTTGGGGCCGTCGGTCTGCGTCACCTTGTCGAGCCACGGGAAGAACTTCTTCGGGTCCATCTCGCCGCCGCGCAGCGAAATGGATCTCACGGTCAGGTCGTGGATCGGCGAGGCGTGGTCGTGATGATGGTGGTGATGGTCGTGGTCGCAATCCGGCCCGCATTCATGATCGTGATCGTGGTCATGGTCATGGTCATGGTCGTGATCGTGCGCGTCGAGGAAATGCGGGTCGTTGTCGAGCGCGCGGGACAGGTCGAAGGCACCGCGGTCGAGCACTTCCGCCAGCGGCACGCCGGAACGCTGGGTCTTGTGGATTCTCGCCGCCGGGTTGATGGCGCGCACGGCGGCCTCGACGTCGCGCAATTCGTCATCGCTGACTAGATCGGTCTTGTTGAGGACCACGACGTCGGCAAAGGCGATCTGGTCCTCGGCCTCGCGCGAATCCTTGAGCCGCAGCGGCAGGTGCTTGGCGTCGACCAGCGCCACCACCGCGTCGAGCCGCGTCTTCGAGCGCACCTCGTCGTCCATGAAGAAGGTCTGCGCCACCGGCGCGGGGTCGGCGAGGCCGGTGGTCTCGACCAGGATGGCGTCGAAGCGGCCGGGGCGGCGCATCAGGCCCTCGACGGTGCGGATCAGGTCGCCGCGCACCGTGCAGCAGACGCAGCCATTGTTCATCTCGTAGATTTCCTCGTCGGATTCCACGATCAGGTCGTTGTCGATGCCGATCTCGCCGAACTCGTTGACGATGACGGCGTAACGCTTGCCGTGGTCCTCCGAGAGGATGCGGTTCAACAGCGTGGTCTTGCCGGAGCCGAGATAGCCGGTCAGCACGGTGACCGGGATTTGCGCCTGCGTCATGGTCATGTCCCGAAAAGTGAGCGGATGGTCGTCGCCCCCATATAGGACGCGCCGCGACGGAATGCACGGGGGCGTCGGCGCATCACGCCAATGCGGAAATGTCGAAGCGGGCGACGTCGTCCAGCAATTCGACGAAGCCTCTGGCGGCGTGGTCGAGGATGGCTTCGCCGGCGGCAGCGGTCGCGGCGGCCGCATTGCCGGCGACGCCGGCGGCCGAGAGGTCGGCCATCTTCCAGCCGAAGGCATGCGGGCCATAGGCGCGCAGGTGGGTGAAATCGCGCTCGAAGCCTTCCTGCGCGGACGGGAAGTCGCGCGCCTTGCCCATGTCGACCAGGTCGGGCCGCAGCGCCAGCATCACGCTGGTCTCGATCAGCCCGCCATGGATGCCATACGCCTTCTCGCGCGGGCTGACGATGTGGGCCGGGTAGCCGAAGCGGGTCCAGCTCGTCGCCACCGCCAGCATGGCGTGGCGCACGCGCAGCTCGGTGGCCACCACCGTCATCAGCGGCGCGTTGCCGCCATGGGCGTTGAGCATGACGAAGCGGCGGATGCCGCGTTCGAAGCACTGCTCGCCGATGCCGATCCAGCGCCGGACGGCCTCGTCGAAGGCCAGCGTTCTCGTGCCGGCGACATCCATGTGCTCGATGGAGTAGCCGATCTTTTCCACCGGCAGGAAGGCGACGTCGAGGCCGGGCGGCAGCAGGGCCTTTGCCCGCGCGGCGACGCCGGCGGCGATGATCGCGTCGGTCTCGAACGGCAGATGCGGGCCGTGCTGCTCGGTCGCGCCGAGCGGCAGCACGGCGATCGCGGCCGGGGAGGAGCGGGGGAGGGAAGTTGCTTCGCTGGCTGTCATCGTCTCGTTATGGTGCGCGTGTCATGGTCCGCCTCGACCGGCAAAGGCGCGAGCGGAGAATGTGCCCATGGCGAAGGTGAAGCGCAAGGCGGTGATGAACAGCCTGCAGGCGGCGGCGCGGCTGTCGCGCACGGCGCTGGCGGCGCGGCTGCTGGCGCACGGCTTCTATGCCGGGCAGGAACAGGTCATGCTCGCCCTCGCCCGCGAGGACGGGCAGACGCCGGGCCAGCTCTCCACCCGCCTCGGCGTGCGGCCGCCGACCGTGACCAAGACGATAAGCCGCCTTCAGGCGCAGGGCCATGTCGAGAAGCGCGGCAGCGACCTCGATGCGCGCCAGGCCCACATCTTCCTCACCGCGACGGGCCGCGACGCGATCCGCGCCATCGAGAAGGCGGTGCGCCGGATCGACCGGCTGGCCTTCGCCGGCTTCGACAAGAGCGAGCGCCGCGCGCTGCTCGCGCTTCTGGGCCGCGTCGAGGCCAATCTGGGCGAGGACCGGACCGGGGACGACGGCGAGCTTCGCGAGGACGCCGCCGCGGAGGATAGCGCCGACGAGGCGCGGGAGCCGGCAGTTTCCGCTTGACCTCTTCCGCCGGGCTGGCCGATAGCTTGGAAATCCTCCCCGGTTTCGGTCGAAAGCGTTGATTCCCAGAACCAGCACCCCCGAGGTCGCAACGCCGGTCTCCGCGATCCTCCTCGTCGTCTCGGCCTGTTTCCTGTTCTCGTTCCTCGACGCCAGCGCCAAATATCTCGTGCTGCAAGGCATGGAGGCGCCCTTCGTCGCCTGGGCGCGCTTCGCCATCCATCTCGTGCTGGTGTCGGTGCTGTTCCGCATCTGGAGCAACATGGCGGTGCTGAAGACCGCCAACCTGCCGGGGCAGGTCCTGCGCGGGGTGTTCATGTTCGGCTCGACCGTGCTCAACTTCTTCGCGCTCCAGACATTGCAGCTCGGCGAGACGATCGCGATCTCGTTCTTCGCGCCGATGCTGACCGTGGCGCTGGCCGGGCCGCTGCTCGGCGAATGGGCCGGCTGGCGGCGCTGGCTCGCCATCATCGTCGGCTTCGTCGGCGTGCTCATCGTCACCCGGCCCGGCTTCGGCGAGTTCCGCATCGGCTATGTCTATTCCTTCGGCTTCGTCATCTGCCACACGCTTTACGTCATCATGACGCGGCGCATGGGCGCGACCGAAAGCTCGGAAAGCCTGATCTTCTATTCGGCGCTGACGCCGACCCTGTTCATGCTGCCGGCGGTGCCGCTCTACGGCTCGGTGCCGCAGGGCGCGCTGCAATGGGGGCTGCTTCTGGTCACCGGCGTGTGCGGGTCGCTCGGCCACTGGCTGCTGATCAAGGCCTACAAGCAGGCGACGGCCTCGTCGCTGGCGCCCTATCCCTATTCGCAGATCGTGTGGATGATCGGCCTCGGCTGGCTGGCCTTCGGCGACCTGCCGGATTTCTGGACCCTTTTCGGGGCCGGCGTCATCATCGCCTCGGGCCTCTACATCATCCACCGCGAGCACCGGCTGCGGCTGGCCAGCCGCGCCGCGCCGGGCGCCGACGAGCGCGAGCTGGCAAAAAAGCTTTGAAATCCCCGCCGGCGATGGCATAACCGGCTTTAAACAGTTTAAAGTCCGGCGCGGCCCGACCGCGTACAGGCAACCGGGGGAGGCGGGTTCTGGCACAGAAGATCAAGCTATCGACCATAGCCGACGCCCTCGGCGTCTCGACCGCCACGGTGTCGCTGGCGCTGCGCGACAGCCCGCTGGTGGCGGACGCGACGCGCGAGCGGATCAAGGCCCACGCGCGCGAGATCGGCTATATCTACAATCGCCGCGCCGCCTCGCTGCGCACCTCGCGCTCCGGCATCCTCGGCGTCGTCGTCCACGACATCATGAACCCGTTCTTCGCCGAGATCCTGCGCTCGATCGAGAGCGAGCTGGACCGCAGCCGTCAGACCTTCCTGCTCTCCAACCATTACGACAAGCTGGAGAAGCAGCGCACCTTCATCGACACGCTGCTCCAGCTCGGCGCCGACGGGGTCATCATGTCGCCGGCCATCGGCACCCCGGCCGAGGACATAAGGCTGGCCGAGGACAACGGCCTGCCCGTGGTGCTGATCGCGCGCTCGGTCGAGGAGGCCGACGTGCCGGTGTTCCGCGGCGACGATTCCTACGGCACCGGGCTTGCCACCAACCACCTGATCTCGCTCGGCCATGAGCGCATCGCCATGATCGGCGGCACCGACCAGACCTCCACGGGGCGCGACCGCTACCAGGGCTATGTCGCCGCCATGCGCACGGCGGGCATGGAGCCGAAGCCGGACTGGCGACTGCCCGGCCCGCGCACCAAGCGGGCGGGGTTCGAGACGGCGCAGGCCTTCCTCGATCACAAGGACAAGCCGACGGCCGCCGTCTGCTTCAACGACCTCGTCGCCATCGGGCTGATGAACGGCATCGCGCGCGCCGGGCTGGTGGCGGGCACCGACATCTCGGTCGTCGGCTATGACGATCTCGAGG
>DAOMOI010000076.1:0-4592 GCA_035444225.1 Aquamicrobium sp.
GATGGCCGCGGCCCGGTCGGGGCCGTGGGCGATGAACTTGGCGATCAGCGAATCATAGTGCGGCGGCACGACATAGGCGGCGTGGATGTGGGTGTCGACCCGCACCCCCTCGCCTTCGGGCGGCTGCCACAGGCTGACCTCGCCCGGCGAGGGCAGCATGGTCTCGGGGTCCTCGGCGTTGATGCGGCATTCGACGGCATGGCCCTCGAAACGCATGTCGGCCTGCGTGAAGCCGAGCGGCTCGCCCATGGCGATGCGAAGCTGCGCCTCGACGATGTCGATGCCGGTGATCATCTCGGTCACCGGGTGCTCGACCTGAAGCCGGGTGTTCATCTCGATGAAGAACAGCTCGCCGTTCTCGTAGAGGAATTCGAAGGTGCCGGCGCCGCGATAGCCCATCGTCCGGCAGGCGGCGAGGCAGCGCGCCGCCACCCGCTCGATCAGCGCGGGCGCGACGCCGGGGGGAGGCGCTTCCTCGATCACCTTCTGGTGCCGGCGCTGCATCGAGCAGTCGCGGCCGCCGAGATGGATGCCGTTGCCGTGGCCGTCGCACAGGATCTGGATCTCGACATGGCGCGGCGCGGTCAGGAACCGCTCCATGTAGAGCTCGGGATTGCCGAAGGCGGCGCGCGCCTCCTCGCGGGTCAGCGCCACGGCCTCAGTGAGCTCGGCTTCGGTTCTGACCACGCGCATGCCCCGGCCGCCGCCGCCTCCGGCCGCCTTGACGATCACCGGATAGCCGATCTCGCGCGCGATACCACGGACTGCCTCGGCGTCCTGCGGCAGCGGGCCGGGCGAGCCGGGAATGCAGGGGACGCCTGCCGCGATCATCAGCTCGCGGGCGCGGATCTTGTTGCCCATCGCCTCGATCGCCGTGGCGGGCGGGCCGACGAAGATCAGTCCCTCGGCCTCGATGGCGGCGGCGAAGGCGGCGTTCTCCGACAGGAAGCCGTAGCCGGGGTGAACCATCGTCGCCCCGGTCGCCCGCGCGGCATAGACCAGCGCGGCGATGTCGAGATAGCTGTCGCGCGCCCGCGCCGGGCCGAGGCAGATCGCGGCATCGGCCTCCTGAACGTAGCGGGCGGGCAGGTCCGCCTCGGAGCAGGCCTGGACATGAGGAATGGCGAGCTTGCGGCAGGCGCGCTGGATGCGGGCCGCGACCTCGCCGCGATTGGCGATGAGCAGCCGATGAGTCATGCCGATACCGGGCGAATGCGCACGAGGACCTGCCCGGCGGCGACGGCCTCCTCGTCGGCGGCCAGCACCGTCTCGACCGTGCCGTCGACCGGCGTGCGGACGGGCAGCATCGACTTCATCGCCTCGATCAGCAGCACCGTGTCGCCGGCCGCGACGCGCGCGCCCGCCTCGACGAAACGCGGGGCCGAGGGCGCGGGCGCCAGATAGACGAGGCCGGGCATCGGCGCGGCCACATCGACGAGATCCTCCCGCGCGGCGGCTCCAGGTGCGGTTGCGGAAACCGGAGCGGCGGCGACGGCCTGCTCAGGCGCGAAGCGCACATGCAGGTCCATCCCGTCGGTCCTGATGCGGACCTCCGTGGCGGCCGAGCCGGCGAGGCTGTCCACGACCGATCTGATGCGAGCGAAATCCATCTCCATCCCATCCCCGGCGCGAGGCGGATCGCGGTCCGCCGCCCGTCTCCATCCTTCCTTTCTGTACCAGCCCGCTTCTTGATAAAAAGCGATTTGATTTTATGGGAAACCATTCCGCCTAAGACTATTTCTGGAACTGGCTGGTGAAGTCGCAGGCGCTCATCGCCAGCCGCGCCACCGATTCCGCGATCGCCGAGGGGCGGTCGTTGCGATACATCGCGACATAGGGAACGGTCGGCAGCGTCGGCTCGGCGGCCACGATCTCCAGCTTGCCCTCGGCCACCAGCGGCCGGAAGCAGTCGCTGGGCATGTAGGAGACGCCGAGGCCGGCGATGGTCAGGCTCAAGAGCGCCGTCATGCTGTCGCTGGAGATCTGGCGCGGGAAGACGATGCCCTGATTGCGCATCCATTTGTTGAAATAGAGCCCCGAGCCCGAGCGCCCGCCCTGCGACAGGATCGGATATTGGGCGAGGTCGGCGAGGCGCAGGACGCCTCCGGGCGCGTCGCCCCGATCGACAAGGCCGGGTCGCGCCATCCAGTCGTTCCTCACCTGCGCCAGCGGCAGCGCCGTGACCTCGGGCGCCGAGAAGGTCTCGGGGATGATGATCAGGTCGATGCTGCCGTCGAGAAGCCCTTCGTAAAGGTCGCGGCTCATGTCCACCTCTGGTTCGAGCGTGACGTTGGGATAATGCTCGCGCAGCAGCGAGACCATGCGCGGCAGCCAGGTCATCGCGGTCAGCTCGGTCACGCCGAAGCGTATCTTGCGCACGGGCGCGGCGCCGCCGTCGCGGATGTCGCCGATGCGGGCGTGAAGCGCCAGCATCTCCTCGGCGATGCCGACGAGATACTCGCCCTTCTCGGTCAGCCGCGCCCCGCGCAGGCTGCGGTCGAAAAGCTCGGCCCCCACCGCCATCTCCAGCTCCTGGATGCGCTTGGAAATCGCCGACTGCGTGGTGTTGAGCTTGAGCGCGGCGCGCTCGAACGTGCCCAGATTGGCGATCCAGTAGATCGTTTCCAGCTGCTTGAGCGTCGTCGGAACCGACATCGCCCGTCCTCCCGTCCCATTCTCTGAAGGAATACCCAATGATGATCATTTATCGGTTTTTTTAATGCTAGGTCAAACTAGATTGCCGGGGCGCAGCAAATGCCGCCCTGCTCCACCCGAGGGGACGGCCGCACAATCGACAGGCAGTCCGATGAAAATAACCTTGTCCGAGCGCGTCACCCGTCTCAAGCCGTCGGCAAGCATCGCCGCCAAGGCGATCGTCAACGAGTTGCGCGCGCAGGGGCGCAGCATCGTCGACTTCACCATCGGCGAGCCCGACCTCGACACGCCGCCGCACATCGTCGAAGCCGCGATCGCGGCGATGCGCGCCGGCGACACGCACTACACCGCCACCAACGGCACCCCGGCCCTGCGCCAGGCGATAGCGGCCAAGCTCAAGCGCGAGAACGGCCTTGCCTTCGATCCGGCCGACATCGTGGTCGGCGTCGGCGCCAAGCAGCTCATCTTCGAGGCGTTCGCCGCGACGCTGAATTCCGGCGACGAGGTGATCGTGCCGGCGCCCTACTGGGTGTCCTATCCCGACATCGTCGCCCTCAACGGCGGCAGCCCGGTGATCGTGCCCTGCGGCCGCGACACCGATTTCAAGCTGACCGGCCCGGTGCTGGAGGCCGCGATCACCCCGCGCACCCGCTGGCTGATCCTGTGCGCGCCCTCCAACCCGACCGGCGCGGTCTATTCGCGCGAGGAGCTGACCGCGCTCGCCGCCGTGCTCTCACGCCACCCGCACGTCGCGGTGCTGACCGACGACATCTACGAGCACCTCGTCTATGACGGCGCCGCCGCCCACAGCCTGCTCGCCGTCGAGCCGGCGCTCGCGGGCCGGGTGCTGCTGGTCAACGGTCTTTCCAAGGCCTATGCGATGACCGGATGGCGCATCGGCTACGCCGCCGGCCCGTCCGAGGTGATCGCGGCAATCGTCAAGCTGCTCGGCCAGAGCACCACCTGCGCTTCCTCGATCAGCCAGGCGGCGGCGGTCGCGGCGCTGAACGGCGACCAGACCCCGGTGCGCGAGATGGTCGCGCTCTACCAGCGCCGCCGCGACGTCATGCACGAAGGCCTGAGCGCGGTCCCCGGCGTCGTCTGCGCCCGCCCGGCCGGCGCGTTCTACATCTATCCCGACGTGTCGGGGCTGATCGGGCGGCGCACGCCCGAGGGCAAGCGCATCGAAAGTGACCTTGACCTGTCGCTTTATCTGCTTCAGTCCGTCGGCGTGGCGGTGATGGACGGCGCCGCCTACGGCATGTCGCCCTGCCTGCGCCTGTCCTTCGCCACGTCCGAGGAAACCATCGCCGAAGGGTGCGCGCTGATCCGCGAAGCCTGCGCCGCGCTCAACTGAACCGGGAGGAAAAAGGATGCTCGACGAACGCCGCAACGCCATGCCGCCCCAGGCCGACCCGGCCCTGATCGCCGCTTTCCGCGACCTGCCGGTCGCCAACATCAGCGACAATCTGCACCGGCTTGCCGGCGCGGTGGGCCTGCGCCCCTTCCATGACGGCACGCCGATGGCGGGAACCGCGCTGACGGTGCGCACGCGCGCCGGCGACAACAAGGTCATCCACGAGGCGCTGGAACTTATCCGCCCCGGCGACGTGATCGTGGTCGATGGCGGCGGCGACCTGTCGCGGGCGCTGATCGGCGAGATCATGACCTCGGTGGCCAATATGCGCGGGGCCGCCGGCTTCGTGCTCGACGGCGCGGTGCGCGACATCGCCGCCATCGGCAAGTCGAGCTTCCCCTGCTTCGCGCGCGCCGGCATCCATCTCGGCCCCTACAAGAACGGCCCGGGCGAGATCAACGTGCCGGTCTCGATCGGCGGGCTGACGGTCAATCCCGGCGACATCGTCGTTGGCGACGCCGACGGCGTCGTCGCCTTCCCGCAGGCCATCGCCGCAGCCCTGCTCGAGGCGACCCGCGCG
>DAOMOI010000076.1:4612-6270 GCA_035444225.1 Aquamicrobium sp.
ACGGGAAGAGGCGCTCCTGCAAGAGATCGCCGCCGGCCGCTATGCCGGCGCCTACGGCGCACCCGCCAAGGGCTGAGCCTTTCCCGAGGCCGTTATCATGATGACCCGCGAATCCCTGCGCGCGGCCCGCGAGGCCGCGCTCGACGCCACGCGCGCCGGTCCTCCCGCGCCGCCCTCCAGCCCGTTCTTCGGCGTCGGCCCGATCAGCGACGGCTCGACCGACGAGGTCGACCGCCGCCTGCGCCGCCTCGCCTTCGAGCGCTGGCTTGGCGCGACCTATCGCAAGCGCGACGACCGCGGCCGCGACATCGGCGGCTATACCGCGACCGAGCTTGCCCGCTCGATGCATCGCGGCGAGCCGGCCGACAGCGTCCTCCTCGACATGATGCGCGCCATCCACCGCTATTTCGGCCTGCCGGCGCAGAACCGCCTCGCCGTCGGGCTGGGCGGCGGCCATAGCGGCTTCACCGTCGCCGTCCAGCACCTGATGACGCTGAACGACCCCGGCCAGCATGTCTATATCGACACGCCCCGCCCCGAGGGCGGCAGCAACGCGGCGGCCGGGTTCTTCCGGCAGTCCTGGGCGACGCAGATCATAGACCTGTGCCGCCTGTCGCGGGGCGGCACGACCGAGCGGCTGCACTTCGCTGCTGAGGAAGGCGCGATCCCGCCGGCGGCAAGGCTGGCGGAAACGGGCATCCGCCTCTTCGTCGGCGTCGGCCACGAGACCACGGGCGCCAGCACCTACAGCGCCGCCGAAGTG
Source organism: Aquamicrobium sp. (assembly GCA_035444225.1). GTDB lineage: Bacteria > Pseudomonadota > Alphaproteobacteria > Rhizobiales > Rhizobiaceae > Aerobium. The sequence goes on from DAOMOI010000076.1 coordinate 5,376, forward strand.
GCCGGCCTGCTGGAATGGCTCGACGGCGACCCGCAAAACCGCCACGCCATCATCGACGCCACGTCGCTGCTCGGCGCGATGCCGTGGCCGGACGCGCTGATTGCCGGCCTGATGGCGAAATGCTGCCTGTTCATGCCGCTGCAAAAGGCCATCGGCGGCGTCGCCGGCTATTTCGTCGCCAGCTTCACGCCCGAGGCGCTGGCGGCCATCGGCCGCAACATGGCCGACCCTTCCTGGGCGATCCCGCGCCAGCTCAGCCTCGCCGTGCCGGTCGATCCGGCCCGGCCGGTCAGTGGCCCGCGCTCCGTCGCCAAGGGGCCGTTCTACGACGCGGCGCAGGATCGGATGCTGGGCGGCGTCATCAACACCTACAGCCTGCTCGCCTTCGCCGAGACCACGTTCGGCCTGCGCGAGATCGAGCGCGCCATCGGCCCCGCCGGGACGCTCAACGCGCGCTCCAGCGCCAACCGCGCCGCGGTCGAGGCGTGGACGGCCGCCAATCCTCTGCTCAGGCCCCTGCTCAGGCTCGTGGTCGCCGACCCCGAAAAGCGTGGCTCGGCGGTGACGCTGTTGCGCGTGGACGATCCCGAAATCGCGCCCCTGCACGGACGCATCCTCGCCCGCGCCAAGCAGCTTCTCGGCCATGAGGGGCTGACGCACCCGGACGGCCGCCACGAGCCGGGGCTGGGCGCCGCGCACTATCTCAACGCATTCCCCGGCATGCCTGGCGATTTCCGCGCCTGGATCGGCGGCATGCGCGAGACCGGCGACATCGTCGCGCTGCTCGAGAACATCCGCTACGCCTGGCTGCGGGCCAAGGCGCTGGTGATCGAGGAGGAACTTGCGCCGGCGGCGCATCCGGCCGAGCCTGTGGAGGAGCAGGCGCAAGCTACGG
>DAOMOI010000076.1:6337-8080 GCA_035444225.1 Aquamicrobium sp.
CCCGCCGGGCCGGCCCGCGACGCCGCCAGAGAGCGCAACGCCGCCACGATCCGCGACCTGCTGGCGCGCCAGCGCGAGCTTCTGGCGGTCCTCGACGCCGACCCGGCCTGCCGCGTATCGCCCTGAGCCTCAGCCTGGCCCGGCGGGTTTTTCGCTGTCGGGATCGAATTCCGGCTGATCGGCCTCGCCTGTCGGCTGGCGCGGAAAGCCGTTGAGGCCGGACACCTCCTCGATGTCGCGGGCGATCTCCAGCGGGCTTGCGGCATAGAGCGCCGCCAGCCGCGCCACCGAGGTCAGCGCATGGGCGTGGATGCGCTCATAGCCGTGCGAGGCGTCGATGCCGAAGGTGAGGAGCGCGGTGCGCACGTCGTGGCCGGCCTCGATCGCGGAGGCCGAATCCGAGCGATAGTAGCGGAACACGTCCTTCTGGAACGGGATGTCGTGCGCGCGGCACAGATCGACGAGCTTTCTGGTCAGGTGGTAGTCGAACGGCCCCGACTGGTCGGCCATGGCCACGGTCGCGCCGAACTCGGACGAGTTCTGGCCCGGCGCGGTGGTGCCGTTGTCGATCGTCACCATCGAGGCGATCTCGGGCGTGACGATCGCGGCCGCGCCGACCCCTACCTCCTCCGCGATCGTGAACAGGAAATGGACGTCGACCGGCATTGCCGCGCCTTCGCGCTCCAGCGCCTTGACGGTCGCGAGCGCGATCGCCACGCCTGCCTTGTCGTCGAGATGGCGGGCGTTGATGAAGCCATTGTCGAGGAACTCGGCATTGGTGTCGAAGGCGACGAAGTCGCCGACGTCGATGCCGAGCGCCAGCGTCTCGGCCTTCGAGCGCGTCACCGCGTCGATGCGCAATTCGACGAAGGGCCAGCCGACGGGCAGCATGTCGACCTCGTCGTTGAAGGTGTGGCCCGAGGCCTTCAGCGGCAGGACGCTGCCGCGGAAGCTGCCCCGCTCGCTGTAGAGGGTGACGCGGGCGCCCTCGGCGAAGCGGGCCGACCAGTGGCCGATCGGCACCAGCTCCAGCCGGCCGTTCTCCTTGACCAGCTTGACCTGCGCGCCGAGCGTGTCGAGATGGGCGACGATGGCGCGCGCGCCCTTGCGCCTGCGGCCGCGGCGCACGGCGCGGATGGCGCCGCGCCGCGTCAGCTGCGGCGTCAGGCCGAGGCGCGAAAGCTCCTTCGAGCAATGCCGCACGATCTGGTCGGTGTAGCCGGTCGGACTGTCGATGGCGAGCAGCGCCTTCAGCTGCGCCAGCAGATAGGCCTCATCGATGTCCATCTCACGGCCTGCCCAGCGCCATGGAGGCGGTGCGATGACCGGAGAGCGGGAACAGCAGGTCCAGGAACCGCTCCGCCGTCGGCTGCGGCTCGTGATTGGCCAGCCCCGGCCGCTCGTTGGCCTCGATGAAGACATAGTCGGGCTCGCTCGGCGCCCTGACCATGAAGTCGATGCCGACGACCGGGATGTCGATCGCCCGGGCCGCCTTGACGGCGGCCTCGACCAGACGGGGATGGACGATGCCGGTGACGTCGTGGATGGAGCCGCCCGTGTGCAGGTTAGCGGTCTTGCGCACCACCACCTCCCGGCCCTGTTCCGGTATCGAGTCCAGCGTGAGGCCGGCGGCGGCGAGGCATCGCTTCGTCTCGGCGTCGACCGGGATGCGGCTTTCGCCCCCGGTGGCGGCGGCGCGCCGGCGCGACTGGCTCTCGATAAGGCTCTTAATCTTGCGCCGTC
>DAOMOI010000077.1:0-8080 GCA_035444225.1 Aquamicrobium sp.
AGGTGAAGTCGAGCGGCTTCTGCATCCACAGCGCCACCATCAGGATCAGCACCGAAACCGCGATCGACAGCGCCAGCCCGAAGTCGATCAGGAACGCCGGGATCGGCAGGAACAGGATCGACAGGATGAGGATGACGCCGAAGGCCAGCGCCACGTCGCGGCCGTAATTGCGGGCGGTTGGAAGGGATGCTGTTTCGATGAGCGCCATGGCGGGAGAGTAGAACGCGAACCTTGCGCGAGGGAGGAAGAGAGCGAGTAGGGAATAGCGAATAGCGAATAGGGAAAGCGTTGCGGCTTAGAGATCCCTACTCGCCACTCCCTATTCTCCACTCACTCAGAACCCCGTTTCTATCCGCTGGAACATCACGTTCGTGAAGCTGGCGATCTGGGCGCCGATGAAGGGGGCGGAGATGGCGACCGTCAGCAGGATGGCGACGATCTTGGGCACGAAGGTGAGCGTGATTTCCTGCACCTGCGTCAGTGCCTGCATGAAGGCGATGCCGACGCCGACGAACATCGCCACCGCCACGGCCGGCCCCGACGCCGTCAGGACGGTCCAGATCGCGAATTGCGCGATGTCGAGCGCGTCGGCCTCGTTCATCAGGAATCAGCGTATGACGACGCCCGCCCAGACAGGCAGTTCCTGCCCGTCGGTCAGCTTGGCCATGATGCCGTCGCTGTAGAGGCGCACGCTTTCGACGATGCCCTTGATCTCGCCGTCGGCCGACTCGATCTCGCGGCCGATCAGGTCGCCGGCCTGGGCGAAGGTCGAGGCCTGCAGGATGCCGTCGAGCTTGGCGTTGATCTGCACCGACTGCTCGACCTGGCTGAAGGTGGCGAGCTGGGCGACGTAGTCGGTCGACTCCATCGGCGAGGTCGGGTCCTGGTTCTTCATCTGCGCGACGAGGAGGCGCAGGAACGACTGGTAGTCGACCGTCTGCGCCTTGCCGGCGCTTGTCTCGGCCGGGCTCGCGGCGCTGGTCAGGGCGGAAATATTCATCGGCGTCTACTCCGCTGCGGTCAGGATCAGGCTTGCCGGCCGGCCGCCGTTCTCGAGGATCGCGGCCTCGCGCGGGTAGAGCCCGCGCAGCGCCTTCAGCGCCTCGAAGACGTGGCCTTCATTGACCTGCCGGTCGATGTTCTTGAGGGTGGCGAGGATGTGCTCGTCGCTGAACGCCGCGAGCAGGAGCGGCAGCGAACGGCGCAGCATCTCGCGCGCCTCGGGCGCCCCTTGCGGGTTCATCAGGATGATCTGGATGATGAAATAGAGCTGCTTCAGCGGCGTGTTCGCTGCCTCGGGCTGGAGCACATGCGCTTCGAGCAGGAACTGGACGTCGTTCAGAAGCTCCAGCGAGACCTTGCGGTCGGCCCTGATCACGGCGCCGTTGACGTAGATCTTCTCATTGGCCTTGAGCGTGATTTTCAGGGTGTTCTTCATTGGATGCCGTCGCGGATGATCTGCGAGACCTCGATCAGCCCTTCGAAATTGTCCGAGCGGCCCTGACGGACCTCCTCGGCCTCACGCAGCAGCCACAGGCCGATGGAGATCAGGTTGGCGCGCAGCTCCTGCGGCAGCTCGTTCTCCTCGCTGCCGAGGTCCTCGATGAAGACGCTCCACACCCGGTTGAGGAAGTGGATGGCCTGCACCGCCTCCACTGACGGCATCCCCTTCTCCCGGGCGGCGACGAGAAGGTCGATCGAGCGCGTCAGGATCTGCCTTTCGCGATCCTTCGCGTCGGCCACCGAGTCGGACTGAACTTCGGCATATGAAAATTGATACATTATGTCCCCATGTCCCCGTGAGGTCTTGTGCCGAGGCGGCTTACGAAAGGTAGTTGAGCAGGCTCAGCTTCTGCATGCTTGCCGTGAGCGAATAGGAAACCTCGAGCTGCGTCTTGAGCGCCGTCACCTTGGCGGCGGCCTCGAATTCGTCCACGCCCTCGAGGTTGCGGATGCTGCCCGAGAACAGGTCGATCTGCATGGATATGCGCTCGCTGGCCTGGGCCAGCCGCTGCTCGGTGACGCCGGTGTAGCCCTGCTGGTCGGCCAGTTCTGAAACGGCCTGGCCGAGCAGCTTGACGCCGTTCTCCAGCAGCACGTTGCGCGCTTCCTCGCTCAGCGGGCCGGCGAAGCCGGCGGCAACCGTGGCGGCGGCCATGGCGAGCTTGCGGAAGCCCAAGATGTTGGCCGACACCGAGGTCTGCGCAGTCTCGGTCAGCGTGATGCGCGTGGTGATCTGCTGGTCGTCGGCGCGCGACCACGTGCTCCAGCCGGCGCCGCTGAATTGCGGCTCGACGACGGCGAGGAAGGCTTCCATCTGCGTCGCGGTGATGGTCTGGGCGGCCGGATCGTCGGCGGCGAAGCCGAAATGCGTGCTGAACGCTGCGTCGAAGGCGACGCGATTGGGGGAGGCGGGATCGAGGAAGTCGTTGAACGGCGTGACGTCGGTATTGATGCCGGCGAAGATGTTCTCGCCGTTCAGGTTGGTGTTCAGCACAGACGACATCAGCGTCAGCGTCTCGGCCGCCTGCCTCTGGGCGATGCCGGGCTCGCCGGCGCCCGACAGGGCGGTCGAATAATTCTCGATCAGCTTGCTGGCGGCGGCGGTCAGCTCCTGAAGGCCGAGCTGCGTCGATTTCAGCCGCGCGGCGGCCAACTCGTTGGAATCGGTGATGCCCTTGAGACGGTCGATCTCACGATGGAGGGTGACGGAAATGCTGCTGCGGGCGCCGAGCGCGAGCCCGGTGTCGGCGACGCGCAGGGTCGACATCTCGGTCGTGGCCTTGGTCAGGTCCGATTGCAGGCGCGCGGTCTGGTAGCGCATCGCCTTGGAAATCGCCTGCGAGGAAACGAAGGAGACTTTCATCGTGCTATCTCACCGCTGCCAGAAGGGTTCTCAGCATCTCGTCGACGACCTGCAGCATCTTGGCCGAGGCGGAGTAGGAGTGCTCCAGCTCGAGCATCAGCGCCAGTTCCTCGTCGACATTGACGCCGGTGACGTTCGACAGCGCCTCAGCGCTGCGGATGGCGAGCGCGCTCTTGGCCTCGGCGGCGCTGGCGGAGGTCTTGCGCGCATCCTCCAGCCAACCGATCGCGGCGGCGGAATAGGCGGTCAGGCTCTGGCTGACGGTCGAGCCCGAGGCGGTGACGAAGCCGGCCGGCGCGTCGAGCTTCTCGATATAGGCGAACAGCCGCTCGTTGAAGCTGGCGAGGTCGTCGGGATTGTAGTCGGTGGTGATGCCGTCGCGCAGGAGAAGCGGATCGCCGTTCCGGGTCGGATCGACGAGCGGGTTCAAGGTGATTGCGCCGGCAAGCCCGGTCAGGCCGGTGGAGCCGGGCGGCACGGTCGAGCCGGCCGGCACGGTGAACAGGCCGTCGCCGCCGGATTCGGAGAAGGCCGAGATCAGCCCGCGCGCGATCTCGTCGAGCTGGAGCTGGAGACCGTTGGCGTAGCCGTCGCGCAGCTGGAGCATGGCCGAAAGCGTGCCCGAGCCGGTGGTGTTGGCGCCGGTGGCGGAAAACAGCGGCACGCCGTCGACGAGCACGTTGTTGCCAACGCTCGTCGCGCCATAGGCGGGCGTCGGCTCGAAATGGACGTGGCGCGGGATCGTCTCGAACAGGGTGCTGCCGTCGGCGGTGACGATCATGGTGTCGCCGTTCGCGCGCGAGATGGTCGAGATCGGCACGATCTCGGAAATCTTCTTCAGGAGCGCGTCGCGCCGGTCGAGGCTGTCGAGCACGTCGCGGTCGCCGGCCGCGCCCTTGATGATCTCGTCATTGACCATCTTGAAGTCGGCCAGGAGCTGGTTCAGCTCCGCGACCGAGGCGGCGATCTGGCCGTCGAGATCGGCGCGGAATGCCTGGATGGCGCTCGTTCCCTGGTTGAGGCCGAGCGCGACCTGCCGCGCGGCCTCGACGACGTTCTCGGCCAGCGTGCGGTTGGACGGCGTGGCAGAGAAGAATTCGAGCGCGCGCTGCATCGTGCCGATCAGCGTCGCCGGCGAGGTGGCGTTGTCGACGCCGTTGACGGCGAGCTGCAGGTGGTCGAGCCCGTCGACGATGGTGCTCTGCGCCGTCCAGCCCGAAAGCGCCGCGAGGTTCTGCTTGAACAGCGCCGTGCTGGTGGCGCGGCTGATGGTGGCGACCTGCGAGCCGGGGCCGAGACTGGAAATGACGGCCGCGCGCCGCGAATAGTCGCCGTTGTACTGGTTCGCCATGTTCTTCGACACAACGCCCATCTGGCGCTGGGTGTTGAGAAGCGAGTTCTGCGCTATGCTCAGTGCGGTCGAAAGAGACATGTTGTTCCTGTTGCGCGGCCGGCCCTGTCAATTGGGGGGGACGGCCGCCTACCTCTTGAGGTTGACCAGAACGTCCATCAGGTCCGACCCTGTCTGGAAGACCTTGGAATTCGCCGTGTAGTTGCGCTGGGACTCGATCATGTTGGTCAGCTCCTCGGCGATGTCGACGTTGGAGTTCTCGAGCGAGCCCGAGATGATGTCGCCCAGCCCGCCCGATCCGGCGAAGCCGATCTGCACGTCGCCGGATTCCGGCCCGACCGTGAAGACGTTGCCGGGCAGGACCCGAAGCTGGTCCGGGCTCTGCACGCCGGCGACCGGCAGGCGGTAGAGCGGCGTCGTGTTGCCCTTGGAATCGCGCGTGTAGAGGATGCCGTCCGTGCCGATGACGACCTCGTCGACGGAGGACGGGCCGTTGCCGTTCTTGCCGACGTCTCCCTGCGTGAACTCGGCCGCGAGCTGGGTCATGCCCGAGATGTCCATCTCGATCGCCTCGCCGTTTAGCCCGGTGAGGTCGATGGTGACGTTGGACGGGCCGACGAGCTGGCCGTAGGCGTCGAAGGCGAGGGTGGCCGTCTGGAGCGCGGGTTCGCTGTAGGGGAAGGAGGTGGTGGCGGCCGCATTCGGCTGGTAGAAAATCGCCATCTCCCACGTGTCGCCAATGGCGGCCGCGTTGGACGACGAGAAGCCCTGCACTTTGACGTCCACGGCAGCGCCACTGGTGTTGGTAACGGCGACATTGAGGTCGCTGCCGGATACGCTGACGGCGAGCGTCGTGCCCGCCGGGCCGGTTACGGGTGAGAAGGACCAAGTGCCAGAGGTCCGCGTGCCTGTAACCGGCACTTCCGTGCCAGCGACGTTAATCATGAAATCGACGCTATCGCCATCTACCCAACCGCGATCGGCGAAGCCGGCGAGAGTGATGTTGCCGCTGCCGGAATTGGCGACTGTGCCGCTCGCCGGGGATAGAGCGTTGCCCGTGCGGGTGAAGAAGATGTCGAGCAGCACTTCCTGACCGACATTGTCGTAGACGACGAGCGACCGCTTGGCGGTGAATTCCGCATTGGGGTCGTTGGTCGAGGGCAGGCTGTCGGACGCCACCGGATCGGCCGTGTAGGGCAGGTTCGCGGAGTATTTAGCGAGCGTGGTCGGGGTCGCCTGAAGCTCGTTGGTCGGGATGGTGACGGGCGTCAAGCCGGCATAGCCGTTGGCCACCGGGCTCGGGATGCCGTTCTCGTAGCTGTAGCCGAGCAAATAGAAGCCGGCCGCGTTGACGAGGCGGCCCTCGCCGTCGGGCACGAACGAGCCGGCGCGGGTCAGGAACGGCTGGCCGTTGGAGTTCTCCACCACGAAGAAGCCGTTGCCCTTGATCGACAGATCGGTGCCGGAGGTGGTGTATTGCGTGTTGCCGGCCTGGCTGATGGCGTAGCGGATGGTGGTGGCGACGCCGCCCGAGACATAATTGGTGCCGGCATTGGGGATGACCAGCGAGGAGAACTCGACGCTGGCGCGCTTGTAGCCGTTGGTGCCGGAATTGGCGATGTTGTCGGCGACCGTGGCAAGGCGCGTCGATTGCGCCGCCATGCCGGAAACGCCGGTGCGCATCATTCCGTAAAGGCTCATTGGGGGATCTCCTCGAGATTCAAACCGCTCGGGCGAAGCCTAGCCGACGTGTCTTGCGTGAGGCTGGCCCCGCCGAGGTAGAGGACGGGCGCGGCGCGCCCATCACGCGACCAGCCGGTAGCCGAGGAACCTCTTGGAATCTATCGGGTCGAAGCCCAGCCGCTCGCGCAGCTTGCGGCGCAGCTTGCTGATGTGGCTCTCGACGACGTTCTCCTCGACGTCCTCGTCGAAGATGCCGTAGATCGCGTTGAACACCTGTGTCTTGGTGACGCGCCGGCCCGAATTGCTGGCGAGGAATTCGAGGATGCGGCGCTCGCGGCGCGGCAGCGGCAGCGGCGTGCCGTCGATCTCGGGGTCGCGTCCGTCCATGAAGATGCGCAGCGGGCCGAATTCCGACCAGGACTTCTCTTCCTGGGCGCGGCGGCTGATCGCCGAGATGCGGGCGAGGATCTCGCGGATGTGCACGGGCTTGCGCACCACGTCGTCGACGCCGGATTCGAACAGGCGCAGCGTGTTCTCCAGCGAGTTCTGCTCGCTCAGCGCGATCACCGGGGCCGTTGAACGGTCGCGGATGCGGCGCGGGCAGACGACGTCGCCGGCGCATTCGCCGATCAGGAAGGCGCGCACGGCCTTCAGGTCGTCTTCCGGGGCGCTCGTCACCCAATCGCTGAACTCGGTCGAGCGGAAGCCGGCGCTGGCCACTCCCTCCCTGCCGAAAAGCGAACTATATCCGTCTTTTACGAGATCGCGCTCGTCTACTATCACGATCATCGGCCCGCCCTCCGAATCAGTTGATCATGTCTGTGGACAAAGGGGTACCCGGGCGGAGGAATCTTCGACAACCACAAATTCTTATGGCTGGTTTTTCGGGAGTCTCCGGGAGCGCCGGTTTTCGGCCCCTGCAATCATGAGTGGCAGAAGCTGCGCGCCTGCGGCGTCCACTGGCCGAAGCCGGTGGCGGCGAGGTTGGCGATGACGCGGCAGACGTAACGCTTCTGCGCCGGGTCGTTGTCCGGACCGGCATGGTAGCGCGCGACGGCCATCGCCCATGTGCCGTGGCGTGCCTTCAGCCGGGCGAGGAAGCGGGCGGCATAGTCGACGTTCTGGCGCGGGTCGAGCATGGCGCGCAGGCCGGCGAACTGCCCGGAATGATAGTGGTGGTTGATCTGCATGCAGCCGAGGTCGATCAGCCGCGCGCCGCCGGCGCTCGCCTTGCGGAACTCGGTCTCCGCCTGCGCGGCGGAGGCGGCGAACACCGTGCGACCCTCGATGTTGAGCGCGTAGGGGTGGAGGCTGCCCTTGCGGCCCGTCTCGGCCAGGCCGACCGCGTAGAGGATGCCGGCAGGCACGCCGTGGCGCTCGGCCGCGCGCAGTATCTCCGCCTCGCACGGGTTGCCGGCGGCGAGGGCGGGAACAGCGGCGGCCATGCCGGCGAGGCTAGATATACACGTCGCCGCCAGCGCGCTGCGCAGCCGTTTCGCCGGCGTGATGCCCCGCCGTCCCGCCATTGTCCGCCTCCTGCCGTCCATTGCGTCCTCCGGCGTTGGCGCCGGCCCCGTCGCGCGGCTGCTGGTCCTGCTGCGCGAGGGGATCGCGGCCGGCCGCGCCCTGCTGCTGGGCGGCATTGCCGGCCTGCGGCGCCTGCTGGATCGTCACCCGCTCGACCTCGTAGCCGACCCCGCGCAGCGCCCTGACGATGGCGTCTGCATCGTTGGCGAGGCGCTGGCGCGCGTCGTTGGATTCGACCCGGATTTCAACTTCGAGTTGCGAACCGCTGGCGACCAGCCGCGCCGTCACCATGCCGAGCTCGGCCGGGTTGAGCTGGATGCGCAGCGACGAGACCGTGGCGTGGGCCTGCGCCGGCGTCTGGACGCGCTGGCTCAGGGCGGCCTCGGCCGCTGCCGCGCGCCATGCCGGCTCGGCCTCGATGGCCGCGACCACGCCGGCGGCGGTGGTGGAAAGCTGGGCGACGACGGCGGGCGGCATCACCGGCGCGCTCGATGTCGAGAAGCCGAGCACGCTGACCGGCATCCTCGCCGTCGCGCCATCGGCATCGGCGCGGGGCGAGGGCGGTGCGGGCATGCCGCCGGCAGGGCGCGGCCGCTCCGGTTCGCGCCCGGCTTCGCCGGTGAGCCCGACAAGCTGGCGCTGGCGAGCGAGAT
>DAOMOI010000078.1:0-5710 GCA_035444225.1 Aquamicrobium sp.
CGCCGAGCGCCAACGCGAGTGCTGCGGCGACCGGCGCGGGCAGGCCGAACGCGGAGGCCAGCCACAGGCCGCAGCCGCAAACGAGGCCGACCGCCGCCCCGGCGAGCGGGGCCGCCCACTGGCTGTCGGCGAAGGCGCGGCCTTCATGGGCGCGAAGCGGCACGGGCAGACGCGTATAGAAGCCGAGCATGGCGGCGATGTCGCCGAGCAGGATCGCGGGGGCGGGGACGGGAGAGGGCACGGGGATTTCGGCTCCGGCCGGGATCGGCTGCGCCGATTTAGGGGCGATGCCGCCGCGCTGTCAACGCGGGCGGTGGGCAGGCTGTGGCCATGGTTCCGGGCGGCGATTTCCTGTCCCGTGGGCAGACGGCCTGTTGGCTGTCGGCGAAGGCGCTCGCCGCTTGCGTGCATGGAAGCGGAGCGCGACGTCGATGTCGCCGGGAAGGATCGCAGGGACAGCTACTGCGATTGGGGGCGAAAGCCGGCGGCCGGTGCTGTCAACGCGGGCGGCGGGCAGGCTGTGCCTATGGTTGCAAGCGGAGATTTCCTGTCCCGCGAGCGGGGCGCCCATTGCGTGCCGGCAAAGGCGCACGCCTCATGGCCGCGAGCCTGCATCGCCAGGCGGGCACGGAGGCGGAGCGCGACGCCGATATCGCCGGGAAGGATCGCGAGGGCGGCGGATAGGCTACCGGGGTTGCCGCTCCGGTCGGGGCGGAAGCGCCGACTCGGTGTTGTCAACGCGGGGCCGGCCATGGCCGCGAAGGGCGATTCGGGCTATGGTCCTTGCGGCGTGCAGGGATGAAAGGTGATGCGATGGTCGAGAGGCAGGCGAGCCTGACGCTGGTGGTCGGCGGCGCGCGCTCCGGCAAGAGCAGTCATGCCGAGGCGCTGATCGGCGCGCATCCGCCGCCATGGACCTATGTCGCCACCGCGCAGGCACTCGATGACGAGATGACCGAGCGCATCGCCCACCATCGCGCCCGGCGCGACGGGCGCTGGCGCACGCTCGACATTCCGCTCGATCTCGCCGACGCGCTCGCCGCGATGCCGGACGGCGCGCCGGTGCTGGTCGATTGCCTGACGCTGTGGCTGTCGAACGTCATGCTGGCGGAGCACGACGTCGATGCCGCGACGCGGCGGCTGGCCGAGGTGCTGGCCGCGCCGCGCGGCCCGTGGGTGGTCGTCGCCAACGAGGTCGGTATGGGCATCGTGCCGGAAAACGCGCTGGCGCGGCGGTTCCGCGACGAGGCCGGCCGCCTCAACCAGATGGTCGCGGCCGGGGCCGACAGCGTCGTCCTCACGGTCGCGGGCTTGCCGATGACGGTGAAGTAGGGGCTGGCCGGACAAGCCGCCGCCGCCCCTCATTCGCCTGCCGGCATCCTCTCCCCGTTCACGGCAGAGCTATCGCATAATGTAAATGCCCACCTCCGCGTCATCCCGGCCAAGGGCGCGGAGCGCCCGCCGAGCCGGGATCCATTGGCCGCACGATCGTCAGGAACGACCCGGTCCTCGCCTCGGCGTGCTTTGGGACCGCCATCGCGAGTCTTGAACCCGGCCGCGCCGCTCAATGGGTCCCGGATAGCCTCCGCTGCGCTCCGGCTTCCGGGATGACGAAGGGGATGCGATGGTCACGGGGAAAAGGTGGCCCGAAGGGCCGGATGAGGGGCGGCGCGGGCTTTGGCGATGGAGCGCAGATGGCGCGCGTCTGCGACCTTTTCGCGCTTGTGGCGGCGGGGGCGGGGCTGATAAGAGATATTTTCAATACCACTTTTGGCCGCGCCGCATGGAGACCCCGATGGCGATACCGCGCACCAGACCGGACGGACTGCCGGCGATCCTGTCCTATGGGTTCCGCCCGTTCTTCCTGTTCGGCGCCGTCTACGGCGCGCTGGCGGTGCTTTTGTGGGTGCCGATGCTGACGGGGCATCTGGAGACCGCGAGCCTGTTCTCGCCCATCGACTGGCACGCGCACGAGATGCTGTTCGGCTTCCTGCCGGCCATCGTCACCGGCTTCCTGCTGACGGCGATACCCAACTGGACCGGGCGGCTGCCGGTGCAGGGCTATCCGCTTCTCGGCCTCGTCGTGCTGTGGCTGGCGGGCCGCGTCGCGGTGTGGTGCTCCGCCGAGATCGGCTGGCTGGCGGCGATGGCGCTCGACTGTGCCTTCCTGCTCGCCGTCGCGACCGCCGCCGGCATCGAGATCGTCGCCGGGCGCAACTGGCGCAACCTGAAGGTGCTGGCGCCGGTGCTGGCGCTGTTTCTCGCCAATGTGCTGTTCCATGCCGAGGCCGACATCTTCGGCACCACGGACATGAGCCGCCGGCTGGCGCTGTCGGCGGCGCTGGTGCTGATCATGATCATCGGCGGGCGCATCATTCCGAGCTTCACCCGAAACTGGCTGGCGCGCGAGCGGCCGGGCCGGCTGCCGATCCCGTTCGGGCGCTTCGACGGCGTCGTCATCGTCGTCTCCGTGCTGGCGCTGGCGCTGTGGACGCTGCAGCCGGAAGGGGCGGCGACGGGCCTTCTCCTGCTCGTGGCCGGCGGCCTCAACGTGGCGCGGCTGGCGCGCTGGGCCGGCGACAGGACGCTGCGCGACGGGCTGGTCGTCGTGCTGCATGCCGCCTATGCCTTCGTGCCGCTCGGCTTCCTCGCCTCGGGCGTGGCGGCGCTGTTTCCGGGCGCTATCCCGGCCGTCGCCGGCATCCACGTCTTCGGCGTCGGCGCGATCGGGGCGATGACGCTCGCGGTCATGACGCGGGCGACGCTCGGCCATACCGGGCGCGAGCTGAAGGCCGACCGCGCCACCTGCGCGATCTATGTCGCGGTCGTGGCCTCGACGCTCGCGCGCTTCGCCGCCGCGCTGATGCCGGGCGAGACCATGTTCCTGCACCTGTCCGCGACCTTGTGGGTCGCCGCCTTCCTGGGCTTCGCCCTGCGCTATGGGCCGATGGTGGCGAGGCCGCGGCTGAAGCCGCGCCAGCCCAACCCGCGTCCGGCTGCGGCCTGAGTTCATAATCGCCGGGCCTGTAATCGTCGTCCCTGCAATCATCGCTTGACCGCGCTTCTTCGCGAATGCGACACAATTCGTGAGCTATGCTTCGCGCGAGAGGTGCGAGACGGAGAAACGACGGCAGGCGATGGATCATACCGCAAGGCCAAGCCCCCAGCAGGAGCCGCGCTGGCTCGGCAACACCGCGCCGTCGCGGCTGGCGCTCATCGCGCCGCTGTCGCTGGCGCGGTGGCTGCTCGTCCTCGTCATCGCCGCCGGCGTCTATTTCTTCCACGGCTTCCTGGTGCCGGTGCTGGCGGCGCTGGTCATCGGCTTCGCGAGCTGGCCGGTCTATCGCGACATCTTGCGCCGCTGCGGCGGCAACCGGGCGCTGGCCGCTACCGTCGCCATCCTGCTGATCCTCGCCTTCCTCGTCGTGCCGCTGGTCATGGCGATCAGCTACACGATCAGCGAGCTCGGCATCTGGTTCACCTGGGCGGTGGAGACCAACCGCACCGGCGCGCCGACGCCGGACTGGATCGCGGCGTTGCCGGGCGTCGGCCAGTGGCTCGACGAGCAATGGTTCCGCTATATCGGCCATCCGGGCGCGCTGGGCGAGCTGGTGCAGATCGTCAGCGGCGCCAATATCGGCTCGATCTACCGGGGGGTGCTGGCCGCCGGCACGGGCCTGTTCGACCTGCTCCTGACGCTGCTGTTCATGATGATCGCGCTGTTCTTCGTCTACAAGGACGGCGCGAACTTCGTCGCCCAGCTCGACACGCTGGGCGAGCGCATCCTGCCGGGACGCTGGGAACGCATCTCGCGCGTGGTGCCGGCCACGATCAGCTCGACGGTGATGGGCATGACGCTGATCGCCATCGGCGAGGGCATCGTGCTCGGCACCGCCTACTGGATCGCGGGCGTGCCGTCGCCGGTGACGCTCGGCGTCATCACCGGCGTCATGGCGCTGATCCCGGGCGGCGCGCCCTTGTCGTTCACGCTGGTCTCGGCCTATCTGGTCGCGTCCGGCTCGCCGCTGGCCGGCATCGCGCTGTTCGCCTGGGGGGCGACGGAGCTGTTCATCGTCGACAAGACGCTGAGGCCGAAGCTGGTCGGCGGGCCGATCAAGCTGCCGTTCCTGCCGACCTTCTTCGGGCTGATCGGCGGCGTCAAGACGATGGGCTTCCTCGGCCTGTTCATCGGGCCGGTGCTGATGGCGCTCCTGGTCGCGATCTGGCGCGAGTGGCTGCACGAGATGCGCGCGCAGGAGGCGGCCGAGGCCGCCGCCGGGGCGCCGCCGCGTCATCCACCCTTGCAACGGGCCGAATAAGACGCTGATTCGACGCATTTTTGTCGCGTCCAGCCTGTTCATCCCGCCCGGATTCTGCCATTGTGAGTCCGCATCAGCTCCATGTTGCACATCGCCGCTCCCGCCGAATTCAGGCTTGACGGGATCGGGGATGTCATAACCTTTCTACTTTCCCGGTGCGCCGCTCCCGGCGCCGCAGCCCTGGACCGCTTGCACGACGGATGAACGACGCCAACCTGCTCCTGCTCCTGATCCTGCTTCCCTTCATGGGCAGCGCGCTGGCGGCGATGCTGCCGCGCAACGCGCGCAACGGGGAAGCGTGGCTTTCGGCAGGAGTGGCGGTGGCGGCCTTCGCCATCGCGGCGTCGATGTTTCCGCGCGTCGCCAATGGCGGCGTGGTGCGCCGCGACGTCGAATGGATGCCGGAGCTCGGCCTCGACTTCACGCTGAGGATGGACGGCTTCGCCTGGATGTTCTCCATCCTCATCACGGGCATCGGGCTGCTCGTCGTCATCTATGCCCGCTATTACATGTCGCCAAAGGACCCGGTGCCGCGCTTCTTCGCCTATCTGCTCGCCTTCATGGGCGCGATGCAGGGCATGGTGATCTCGGGCAACCTGATCCTGCTCGGCATCTTCTGGGAGCTGACCAGCATCTTCTCCTTCCTGCTGATCGGCTACTGGCACCACAACGCCGCCGCCCGCGACGGCGCGCGCATGGCGCTGATCATCACCGGCGTCGGTGGGCTGGGGCTCCTGGTCGGGCTGGTGCTGATCGGCCATATCGTCGGCTCCTACGACCTCGACGTGGTGCTGGCCTCGGGCAACGCCATCCGCGATCACGACCTCTACACGCCGGCGCTGCTCTTGATCCTGCTCGGCGCGCTGACCAAGAGCGCGCAGTTCCCGTTCCATTTCTGGCTGCCCAACGCCATGGCCGCGCCGACGCCGGTTTCGGCCTATCTGCATTCGGCGACCATGGTGAAGGCGGGCGTGTTCCTGCTGGCGCGGCTGTGGCCGGTCCTGTCCGGCACCGACGAATGGTTCCTGATCGTCGGGCTGACCGGCATGGCGACGCTGTTGCTCGGCGCTTATTTCGCCATCTTCCAGCAGGACCTCAAAGGCCTGCTCGCCTACTCGACGATCAGCCATCTCGGCCTCATCACCACGCTGCTCAGCCTGGGCAGCCCGCTGGCGGCGGTGGCGGCGATCTTCCACATGATGAACCACGCCACCTTCAAGGCGTCGCTGTTCATGGCCGCCGGCATCATCGACCATGAGGCGGGCACGCGCGACATGCGCAGGCTTTCCGGCCTCTACTCCTTCCTGCCGATCACGGCGACGCTGGCCATGGTGGCGAGCGCGGCGATGGCGGGCGTGCCGCTGCTGAACGGCTTCCTGTCGAAGGAGATG
>DAOMOI010000078.1:5773-7935 GCA_035444225.1 Aquamicrobium sp.
ACCATCGCCAGCGCCTTCGCGGTGGCCTATTCGCTGCGCTTCATCCACACCGTGTTCTTCGGGCCGAAGCCGGTCGACCTGCCGCGCGAGCCGCATGAGCCGCCGCACTGGATGCGCCTGCCGATCGAGCTTCTGGTGCTGATCTGCCTGATCGTCGGCATCATTCCCGGCATGACCGTGGGGCCGTATCTGCACGCCGCCGTCGTCGCCGTGCTCGGCGACGAGACGCCGCGCTACAGCCTCGCCGTCTGGCACGGCTTCAACACGCCGCTGCTGATGAGCACGATCGCGCTGGTCGCGGGCGTGCTGCTCTATCTGTCGCTGCGCACCTATCTGGCGCGCGGCGAGGACGGGCCGCCGCTGTTCCGCGAGTTGCGCGGCCAGCGCATCTTCGAGCGCATCCTCGTCACCATCTCGTGGCGCTGGGCGCGGTGGCTGGAGGGGCATCTCGGCACGCGGCGGCTGCAACCGCAGCTTCGCCTCGTCGTCGCCATCGCCTTCATCGCCGCGCTGTGGCCGCTGTTCTCGGCCGGGTTCAATCCCGGCTGGCCGACATTCGCCGGCGTCGATCCCGTGCTGGCGGCGATGTGGACCGTGGGCGCGATCTGCGCCATCGGCGCGGCGCATCAGGCCAAGTATCACCGGCTGGCGGCGCTGATCCTGATGGGCGGGGCGGGCATCGTCACCTGCGTCACCTTCGTCTGGTTCTCCGCGCCCGACCTCGCGCTGACCCAACTCGTGGTCGAGATCGTCACCACGGTGCTGATCCTGCTCGGCCTGCGCTGGCTGCCCAAGCGCATCGAGGAGGTCGACAACTCGACCCGGCCGGTGGCGCGGATGCGCCGCCACCGCGATTTCGCGCTGGCTGCCCTGTGCGGCACGGGCATGGCCATGATCGCCTATGCGATGATGACGACGCCGCTGCCCGACACCATCGGCGACTTCTTCCTGACCCGCGCCTATACGGAAGGCGGCGGCACCAACGTCGTCAACGTCATCCTCGTCGATTTCCGCGGCTTCGACACGTTCGGCGAGATCACGGTGCTCGGCATCGTCGCGCTGACCGTGTTCGCGCTTCTGCGCCGCTTCCGCCCGGCGGCCGACAGCGTCGGCAGGCCCGAGCAGCAGCGCATTCAGAACGAGTTCGACGACGAGCGGCCCGACCGCGAGGTCGGCGAGACGGTGCGCGACTACCTGATGGTGCCGGCGGTGATCATGCAGTGGATGTTCCCGGTCACGATCCTGCTCGCGGCCTACATCTTCCTGCGCGGCCACGACCTGCCGGGCGGCGGCTTCGCGGCCGGCATCGTCATGGCCATCGGCTTCCTGCTGCAATATATCGGCGGCGGCACGCGCTGGGTCGAGGACCGGCTGCGCATCCTGCCGGTGCGCTGGATCGGCGCGGGCCTGTTGATGGCGGCCTTCACCGGCATGGGGGCATGGCTGTTCGGCATGCCGTTCCTGACCTCCTATTTCCAGTACACCGAGATTCCGCTGATCGGGAAGGTGCCGACGGCCTCGGCACTGCTGTTCGACCTCGGCGTGTTCTCGCTGGTCGTCGGCGCGACCGTGCTGATGCTGATCGCGCTCGCCCACCAGTCGGTGCGCAGCCATCGCGTGCGCGCCGTCGAGGCGGCCAAGGCCGAGGAGGAGGGCTGATGGAGCTCGTCCTTTCCCTCGGCATCGGCATCCTGACCGGCTCGGGCGTGTGGCTCATCCTGCGCCCGCGCACCTATCAGGTCATCATCGGGCTGGCGCTGCTTTCCTACGCGGTCAACCTGTTCATCTTCTCGATGGGGCGGCTGACGGTCAACGCGCCGCCGGTGCTGCCGGGCGCGGCCGAGATCGACCCGGCCGCCTTCACCGACCCGGTGCCGCAGGCGCTGGTGCTGACCGCGATCGTCATCGGCTTCGCGACGACGGCGCTGTTCCTCGTCGTGCTGCTCGCCGCGCGCGGCCTGACCGGCACCGACCATGTCGACGGCAGGGAGCCCGAACGGTGATCGTCGCTCCCGAACATCTCGTCATCGCGCCGGTGGTGCTGCCCATGGTGGCGGGCGCGCTGCTGCTGTTCTTCGACGACCGCGAGCGCCTGCTCAAGGCGACCGTGTCGATCCTGACCGCGGTCGCGCTGCTCGCCATCTCGGCGACGCTGCTGATCG
>DAOMOI010000079.1:0-7783 GCA_035444225.1 Aquamicrobium sp.
CGACCTCGCGTTCCTCGATCCTGCTCATTCGGCCGCGTCTTCCTTTTCCTGTTCGTCCTCGGCGAGGAACCCGCCCGACTGCCTCTGCCATAGCTGGGCATAAAGCCCGCCATTGGCAATGAGGTCGTCATGGGTTCCTTCCTCGATGACGCGGCCCTTGTCCATGACGACGAGGCGGTCCATCGCCGCGATGGTGGAGAGCCGGTGGGCGATGGCGATCACCGTCTTGCCCTCCATCAGCCGGTAGAGATTCTCCTGGATCGCCGCCTCGACCTCGGAGTCGAGCGCCGACGTCGCCTCGTCGAGGATCAGGATCGGCGCGTCCTTGAGCATGACGCGGGCGATGGCGATGCGCTGGCGCTGGCCGCCGGAGAGTTTCACCCCGCGCTCGCCGACATGGGCGTCCAGCCCCTTGCGGCCCTTGGCGTCGGAAAGCCCGGCGACGAAGTCGAGCGCCTCGGCCCGGCGCGCGGCTTCCAGAATCATCTCCTCGGTGGCGTCGGGACGGCCATAGGCGATGTTGTCGCGCACGGAGCGGTGCAGGAGCGAGGTGTCCTGCGTGACGACGCCGATCTGCGCCCGGAGCGAATCCTGCGTCACGCCGGCGATGTCCTGCCCGTCGATCAGCACCCTGCCGCCCTCGACGTCGTAGAAGCGCAGCAGGATGTTGACGAGCGTGGACTTGCCCGCGCCCGAGCGGCCGACGACGCCGACCTTCTCGCCGGGGCGGATCGTCAGCGACAGGTCCTCGATGACGCTCTTCTTCTTGCCGTAGTGGAAGCGCACGTTCTCGAACGCGATCGCGCCGCGCTCGGCGACGATGTCCTTCGCTCCCGGCCGGTCCTCGACCAGCCGGGGCAGCGAGATCGAGCGGATGCCGTCCTGCACCGTGCCGATGTTCTCGAACAGGCCCGAGACCTCCCACATGATCCATTGCGACATGCCCCACAGCCGCAGCACGAGGCCGAGCGCCACCGCGACCGCGCCGATCGACACGGTCCCGGCGAGCCACAGCCAGATCGAGATGGCGCCGACGGCGGCCAGAAGCAGCGAGTTGAGGAAATAGAGCGTGCCGTAGAGGCTCGTCACCAGCCGCATCGTGCGATAGGCCGGGTCGAGGAAACCCTCCATGCTCTCGCGCGCATAGGACGCCTCGCGCTGGGCGTGGCTGAACAGCTTGACCGTCTGGATGTTGGTGTAGCTGTCGACCACGCGGCCCGTCATGATCGAGCGCGCGTCGGCCTGCTCTTCCGACACCTTGCCCAGCCGCGGCACGTAGTGGCGCAGCAGGAACAGGTAGCAGACCAGCCATACGCCCAGCGGCACGGCCAGCCGCCAGTCGGACGCGCCGACCAGAACCAGCACGCCGAGGAAATAGACGACGACATAGTTCAGGACGTCGATCAGCTTGATGACGCATTCGCGCACGGCGAGCGCCGTCTGCATCAGCTTGGTGGCGATGCGGCCGGCGAACTCGTCCTGATAGAAGGTCATCGACTGCTTCAGCAGGTAGCGGTGCACCTGCCAGCGGATGCGCATCGGATAGTTGGCGAACAGCGTCTGGTGGTTCAGCATCGAGTTGCCGAGCACGATGCCCGCTACGAACACCAGCACGATGAAGGCCATGCCGGCGAGCTTCCAGCCCTCGGTCTGAAGGAAGGTTTCCCGCGATTGGGCCGAGAGCCAGTCGACGATGTTGCCGAGGAAGCCGAACATCCACACTTCCGTCGCCGCGATCAGCGAGGTCAGGATCGCGGAGACGATGATGAGCGGCCACGACCCGCGCGTATAATGCAGGCAGAAGGCGACGAGCGTTCTCGGCGGCTCCACCGGCTCCTCGGGCGGAAACGGGTTCAGCAGGGTTTCGAACCAGCGGTACATGACAGGGTCTTCTCTGGTCGGCGGCGGCAGCGTGAAGCGCGCCGCGGCTCACATGGCGGAAAGATCGGTTGCCCGACTGGGTGGTTGGCGCGCTTTCCCGGCAGCGTCGGTCATCACGGATCGCCGGGCGACCGCGAGGGCGCTTCCGGCGGAATCGGGGCCGATTTTCAGCCTGTCAGGAAGAGAGTGTAACCGAAACGCTCGTCAGGCGGGACGCCGCTCGCGCAGGCGCATCGTGGCAAAGCCGAGCCGGTGATCCATCGACGCCTCCTGTGATTCGGTTGAAAGGATGCTCCCTATAGACCGGCCGGCGGCAAAATTCCATGCCCCGGCGATCACGTTTTGTGGACGATATTTTTCCGGTGCGCCTGCCGGCGCGGGCGCTCAATCGGCGGTCGAGAGCCTGCGCATGGTGAACTCGATCACGTCGTCGGGGCGCTCGCGCCAGCTCTCGATCTCGGTCCAGTAGGCCTGCTTCGGCCAGCGGTCGAACCATTCGCGCGCCTTGGCGCGGGCCGCCCCGCGCGGCAGCGCGAAGGTCTCGCGCACGAAGCCGTCGCCCTCCTTGCGCCCGCCATCGAGCCTCGCCCGCTCCAGCGTGCGCTTCAGGCTGTCGAATGGTGGCCTTGCCGGAACGCGCAAAACCGAACTCCCTTCGAATGTCTCCCTTCGGCGCTCCGAACGCCCCGGAAACACGCTTCAGACACCTTGACCCCTGCCGGTAACAGATTAGGGATCGGCGCCATCGTTTGCGAGTCATTTCCGTTGCCTGCCGCGACAGCCGGCACGCGCGCCGAAGGAGAATGCCGATGGAGCGCCCAGACATGCCGGCCGGCCTGCCGGACGGGATCGAGGACAAGAAGGCGGCGGCCAAAGCCTGGTTCGAGGAGCTGCGCGACAGGATCTGCGACGCCTTCGAGAAGATCGAGGACGATCTTTCCGGCCCGCAATCGAGCTGGTCGCCCGGCCGCTTCGAGCGCACGCCGTGGCAGCGCGACGGCGGCAACGGCGGCGGCGGCGTGATGTCGATGATGTCGGGCCGCGTGTTCGAGAAGGTCGGCGTCCACGTCTCGACCGTCCATGGCGAGTTCTCGTCCGACTTCCGCAAGCAGATACCGGGCGCCGAGGAAGACCCGCGCTTCTGGGCCTCCGGCATCTCGCTGATCGCCCATCCGGTCAATCCCAACGTGCCGGCCGTGCACATGAACACGCGCATGGTGGTGACGACGCGCCAGTGGTTCGGCGGCGGCGCCGACCTGACGCCGGTGCTGGCCCGCCGCCGCACGCAGGAGGACGCCGACACGGTGGCGTTCCACAAGTCGATGAAATTCGTCTGCGACAAGCATGGCGGCGTCGCCGATCACGACCGCTTCAAGGCGTGGTGCGACGAGTATTTCTTCCTGCCGCACCGCAACGAGCCGCGCGGCGTCGGCGGCATCTTCTACGACTGGCTGAAAAGCCCGGAGGAAAAAGGCGGCTGGGACGCCGATTTCCGCTTCACGCAGGATGTCGGCCGCACCTTCCTCATCGTCTACAACCACATCGTGCGCAAGAATTTCAACGACAACTGGACCGACGGCGACCGCGAGGAGCAACTGATCCGGCGCGGCCGCTATGTCGAGTTCAACCTGCTCTACGACCGCGGCACCATCTTCGGCCTGAAGACCGGCGGCAATGTCGATTCGATCCTGTCCAGCATGCCGCCCGAGGTGAAATGGCCCTGAGGACAGGCCGCTTCGGGAAGCGGTTTTCCCTTGGCCTGCCCTTCGCGACCGGCTTTTTGCAACCGAAGCCGTCGTTTCCGTGTTATGGTGCATCCCTATAACAAGAAGACGTACAAGGAGGATCACCATGAAGGAATTCCATTGCGGTTCGCTGGTTCCGGGCTGCGCGTGGCACACGCGCCATGCCGACGAGGCCGAGGTGATGCGCCGCGCGATCGAGCACATGCGCGAGATCCATGGCGAGACCATCATCCGCGAAACCATGGTCGAGGCCATCCGCTCGCGCATCGAGACCAAACGCCACGCGGCCTGAATCCCGTCGCATCTCGCGGACATCGCCCCGGCGGGCTGCGGGATCATCGCCGTTGAGCGGTAAAGCGATCCAGCAGCGCGCCGGGGCTTGTGCATAAGACGCCATCCCCCTTTCTCGCTCCGCGCCACGACGGCCCGCGATCCGCGAGCGGGTTCTCCATTCCCGTTGAAGCGAGCCGTCCGATCCGGTAAGATGTTTTTGGCTCTCCGAAGGAGGGCTGGGGCGTGACAACCCCTCTGACAGCGGCTCGGTGCAGCCGTGAGTGCACTCTCCGATTAGCGTCGGGGAGGCCCGCGCGTATGTCCAGGGAGAAATCCTAAAGGCGCGGGCGCTCTCCTGTCAGAGGGTTGTCAACTCCCCGACTCTAGCCGGGGGGCTGGTTCATGTGCGACCGTTGCGGTTCGTTGGGCTATGTCTTCGACTGCCCGAAATGGCCGCAATGCGGCTGTCCCGACGGCACGGTCGCCGCGGATTGCCCCGGCAAGACCATCCCCTGCCCGGTCTGCGCCGTCCCGCCTGCCCAGTCCGGCCGCTCGTCCATGCCCGGCGGGACGAAGCCGAAAACCGCCTGACTTCAGGGCGTTTTCGCCATTTCAGCGGCGCGCGCCAGAAGCGCGTCGCGGGTTTGCCTGAAGCCGCCCTCGACCCATTCCGCTTCCAGCCGCGCAAGCAGCGCGCCCATTTCCGGCCCCGCCGCCATGCCGAACGCGGCAAGGTCGTTGCCCTTTACCGGAAAGACCGGCTTTTCCCAGCCTTCGAGGAAGCGCAGCAGGCGCAGATAGCCGCCTGCCTCGGCGAGCGCGCCGGAATCCTGCTCCGCCCTCGCCCGGGCGGAAGCGAGGCCGAGCCGCAGCCTGTCCTCCAGCGCCTGCCGGTCGCCGCGATAGGCGAGCTTGGCCAGCGCCGCCTCGCCGGTGGCAGGTGAAACCGGCTGTGTCAGCGCCCAGGCGGAAAGCCGCGCGGCCTCCGCCTTCGACAGCTTGAGCCGGGCGGCCAGCGCCGCCATCCTTGCCGCGTCGGGCGGGACGATGGCTTCGAGCCGTAACAAGGGATCGGGCTTCCAGCCGAGATCGCTTTCCGTCGCGACCAGCGCATGAACCGCGTCGATGCCCCATTTCTCGCTCTCGGGCAGCACGGCGGAAAGCACGCCCGTCTGCCGCATCCACAGCAGCGCGCGCGCGGGGTCGGGAGCGCTAAGCAGCTTCTTCAGTTCCGCCCACACGCGCTCGGCCGAGAGGCGGGAAAGCCCCTCCTTCAACCGGGCACAAGCCCGCAGGCCGTCGGCTTCAGGCCGCCCGGCTCCATACCAGGCAAAGAAACGGAAGAAACGCAGGATGCGCAGATAATCCTCGCGGATGCGCGCCTCGGGTTCGCCGATGAAGCGCAGCGTCCGCGTTTCGAGATCGGCCAGCCCGCCGACGAGGTCGATCACCTCGCCCTCACGCGTCGCATAGAGCGCGTTGATGGTGAAATCGCGCCGTGCCGCATCCTGCTGCCAGTCGCGGCCGAAGGCCACGCGCGCATGGCGCCCGTCGGTCTCGATATCGGCGCGCAACGTCGTCACCTCATAGGCCGCCTTGCCGGCGAGCACGGTGACGGTGCCGTGCTCCCTGCCGGTGGGAATGGTGCGGAAGCCGGCCGCTTGCGCCCGCCTTTCCGTCTCGTCAGGCAGGGTCGTCGTGGCGATGTCGATGTCGCTGACCTTGCGCCCGAGCAGCGCGTCGCGCACCGCGCCGCCGGCGACGCGTGCTTCCTCTCTATCCTCACAAAGAACCTGAAGAAGCCACTGCAATTCCTTGTCTTGCAACCATTCCGATCGACCGGAAAGCGACGGCGCGTTCACTCATAGAGCCTTTCGTAAAGCGTGCGGATGATGCCCGCTGTCACGCCCCAGATATAGCGGTCGCCGAAGGGCATGGTGTAGAAATAGCGTTCCCGCTCCTGCCAGATGCGGCTGTCGCGATTGTGGTTGGCCGGGTCCATCAGGAAGGAAAGCGGCACCTCGAAGGCGTCGTCGACCTCGTCGGCATTGATGGTCAGCCGGAAGCCGGGCTTCACCACCGACAGGATCGGCGCGATGCGGAAGCCCGAGCCGGAGACGTAGTCGGGCATCCGTCCCACCACCTCGATGAGGCCGGGCGCGAGGCCGATCTCCTCCTCGGTCTCGCGCAGCGCCGCATATTCCGGCGTCGGGTCCGTGGGATCGAGGCGGCCGCCCGGGAACGCGATCTGCCCCGAATGCGAGCGCAGCCTCTCGGCGCGCTTGGTCAGGATGACGCTGGCGCCCTCGCGGTGGTCCACGATCGCGATCAGCACCGCGGCATCGCGCAGGCCGTCGCGCACGATCATGTCGCGCAGGTCGGGATTGAGCAGGTGGTCGCCATAGTCGTTCTGCGCGAACGGCCCGGTCTCGGCCGCCGCGCGCCGGCGGAAATCCTCGGCGGTGAAGAGGGATGCGGGATGGTCGAGCATGGTCACGCGCTCAGTTCGTCGAGTCGTTCGGCCGGCATGATCGGGAACGTCTCGCCACCCGAGCGCACGGCGAACATGCGCTCGCCGTCGATCTCGACCTCCTCGCCCAGCGCCGCAAGCTCATAGGTGACGGCGCGCGAGACCAGCGCCTCCAGCCGTCCCCGGACCAGAAGATAGGGCTTCAGCCCGCCGGTCCCGGCCTCGACGGCGAAGCGCAGCGGATTTTTCGGCCCCGCCTCGACCACGTCGCCGACATTGGTGCGGAAGGTCAGCACCTGTTCGCCCCCGCGCAGCGAGGCATCGACCTCGACGGCGATGAAGGGCGCGTCCTCGACCCGGATGCCGACCTTCTCGACCGGAGTGACGAGATAGGTCCTGCCGTCCTCGTCCTTGCGCAGCACGCTGGAGAACAGCTGCACGAGCGCCGCCCGGCCGATCGGCGTGCCGAGATAGAACCAGGTGCCATCGCGCCTGATCTCCATGTCGATGTCGCCGCAGAAGGGCGGGTTCCATTTCTCGACCGGGGCTGCCCCCCTGCCGGCGCGGCCGGCGCGCGCGATCAGGGCCTCCAGCCCGGCCGTGTCGCCACCCGTATCGGAAGTCGTCATCGCCCGTTTGCTTTTGTCGGTGGTAATGTCCATCGTCACGAAATAGTCACTGTTGTTCGGCTTGTCAGCCTCGCAACGTGTTTTAAGCTCGACGAACGCGCACCGCCAGGCGCGATGCTGAAAGTCGCAACAGACGAAGGAGCGGAACGGCCATGAGCGCAATCGTCCAGGAACCGGCCATCGACGAGCGGCAGATCGTGGCCGAGGCCGAAAGCGCGCTCGCCGACATCGGCCGGGTACGCGAGGCGGTCGGCCAGGTCATCTTCGGCCAGGAAAGCGTGGTCGAGCGCACGCTGGTCGCGCTGCTTTCGGGCGGCCACGCGCTGCTGGTCGGCGTTCCCGGCCTCGCCAAGACCAAGCTGGTCGAGACGCTCGGCGTCGTGCTCGGCCTCGACGGCCGGCGCATCCAGTTCACGCCCGACCTGATGCCCTCCGACATCATCGGCTCGGAAGTGATGGAGCAGGACGAGACCGGACGGCGCTCCTTCCGCTTCATCCGCGGGCCGATCTTCGCCCAGTTGCTGATGGCCGACGAGATCAACCGCGCCAGCCCGCGCACCCAGTCGGCGCTGTTGCAGGCCATGCAGGAGTACCACGTCACCGTCGCCGGCCATCGCCACGACCTGCCGGCGCCCTTCCACGTGCTCGCCACCCAGAACCCGCTGGAGCAGGAAGGCACCTATCCCCTGCCCGAGGCGCAGCTCGACCGCTTCCTGATGCAGATCGACGTGCTCTATCCCGAGATGGAGGCCGAGCGGCGCATCCTGCTCGAAACCACCGGCACG
>DAOMOI010000080.1:0-3035 GCA_035444225.1 Aquamicrobium sp.
GGCCGCTCCAGCGGCGGCAAATGCCCGCAATCGGGCAGGACATGGAGCGCGGCGCCGTCGATCCCCTTCTGCATCGTCTCCGCCTCGGCCGGGGGCGTGAGCGCGTCCTGCGCGCCGACGACCACCAGCGCCGGCACGCGGATAAGCGGCAGGAGCGGGCGGGAATCGGGGCGGCCGAGGATCGCGCGCTGCTGGCGCACATAGGCTTCGCCGCCGACCCGCTGCGCCATCGCCCGCACTTGCGCGCCGACCGGGCCGTCGACATGGGCGGGATGGACGAGCTGCGGCAGCAGCCGCGCCGTCACCCCGGCGAAGCGGCCGGCCGCGAGGCTGGCGATGCCGGCCCGGCGCTCGGCCGCCTTTTCGGCCGAGTCGGGCGCGGCGGTGGTGTCGAGGAGCGCGACGCCGGCGATCCTGTCGGCCACCGTGCGGAACAGCTCGAAGGCGACATAGCCCCCCATCGACAGGGCGACGACGATGAAGCGGCCGGGCGCGGCCTCCGCCGCGCGGCGCGCCATCGCCGCGATGCTGTCGTCGCGGGTCAGGTCGGCCACGACCGGGGTGACGATGTCGCGCAGGTGCTCGACCTGATGCGCCCACAGTTCGGCGTCGCAGAGCAGGCCGGGCAGGAAAAGGACGGTCGGGCGTGTCGGCGTGGTCATGGTCATCTCCGGCTGGTGTCGGGCATGATATAGTTCAGGACCCGCCGCCCGCCATCGGGATAGATGGTCTCGCCGGTGATGAAGGAGGCGTCGTCGCTGGCGAGGAAGGCGACGACGGAGGCGACCTCCTCGGGCTGGCCGTAGCGGCCCATCGGCGTGCGCATCATGATCGCCTGATGCCCGGCGCTGTTGACGAAATCGCCGGCGACCATCTCGCTCATGATCGTGCCGGGACCGACGCCGACGACGCGGATGCCGTGGGGCGCGAAGGCGACGGCCGCGGTTCCGGTGACCTGGTTCATGCCGCCCTTGGAGATGGCGTAGGGAGCGACGTTCGGGTTGGCGAGGCCGGAATTGATCGACGACATGTTGATGATGACGCCGCCTTCTCCCTGCGCGATCATCTGGCGGGCGGCGGCCTGCGTGCCGAGAAACGCGCCCTTGAGATTGACGGCCAGCACCTTGTCGTAGGTCTCCTCGGTGACGTCGAGGAACGGCACGATCGGGCAGATGCCGGCATTGTTGACCATGATGTCGAGCCGGCCGAAGGTCTCGGCGGCCCTGGCCACCAGCGCATCGACCTGCGCCTTGACGCTGACGTCGGCAACGAGGGCGGCGACCCGGTCGGGCGCGCCGATCTCACGCGCCGTCTCGATGAGCCGCTGCTCGTTGATGTCGCCTATGACGACGTTGGCGCCCTCGGCCAGCAGCCGTTCGGCGCAGGCGCGCCCGATGCCCTGCGCCGCGCCGGTGACGACCGCGACCCTGCCCCGAAGTTTCATGTCCAACCTCCCTGTATCAGTAGACGCTTCTTTCATGGAGCGGCGCGCCGGCGCGGATGCGGCCATAGCCGAGCGGCGAAAGGTCGATCGTCTCGAACCGGCCGCGCGTGACCAGCTCGGCCACGCCGCGCCCGGTGGCCGGCGCGTGCATGACGCCGTGGCCGGAAAAGCCGGTGGCGAAGATCAGGTTCGGAATCTCGTCATGCGGGCCGACGATGCCGTTGTGGTCGAGCGTGTTGACCTCGTAATGGCCGGCCCACGCGCTTTCGAGGCGCAGCCGCTCGAGCGCGGGGATGCGGTGGGCGAGCGCGGGCCACACCGCCGCCTCCAGCAGCGCATGGGCCGGCTCGAAATCGTCCGCAGCGTCGGGGTCGTCATCGGCGGGCGGCGCGATGCCGCAGATGAAGCCCTCGCCCTCGGGCCGGATCCACGCGCCGGTCGTGTCGAACACCATCGGCACGTTTGCGGGGTCGAGCGGCGCGCGGATGGCGAAGGCGGTGCGCTTGCGCGCTGAGACGGGAAGGGCGATGCCGATGGAACGCATCAACGCGCCCGACGCCGCACCGGCCGCGACGATGCAGCAATCGGCGGAAATCGCCGCGCCGTCCGCCAGCCGCACGCCGCACGCGCGGCCGCCGGCGACGTCGATGCCGGTCGCGTGGCCCTCGACATAGGCAACGCCGCGGTCGCGCGCGGCGCGCCGCATCAGCGAAAGCAGCGACCAGGCGTCGAACCAGCCCTCGCTGTGCCCGGCCGTGGTGACGATGCCGAGGTCCTCGACATGGAGCCAGGGGAAGCGCGCCTTCGCCTCGTCCGGCGTCAGCGCGACCGCGTCGGCGCCCTCGGCGCGCTGCACCGCCACCGCCGCCCGGCGCGCCTCGACGGTCTCCGGCCCGCCGAGGATGAGATAGCCGCGCTCGACGAAGCCGACATCGGCGTCCGGGCCGAAACGCGCCTTGATCCGGCGCAGGAAATCGGCGCCGAACAGGCTCATGCGGATGTTGACCGGCGTGCCGAACTGGGTGCGGATCGCGGCCGCCGACAGCGCCGTGGAGGAGCGCCGGTAGGTGGGGTCGCGCTCGACGACGGTGACGGGCCCCGAAAAGCCGAGCTCGCGCAGGAAGAAGGCGATGGCGCTGCCGACGATCGCGCCCCCGACGATGACGACCGATCCCGCGGGCGCCATGCCGGTTCTCAACAGGGCGCGAGGCCGAGACGGGCGCGGAAGCGGTTCTTGACGTGAACGGCGTCGCGCGGCGGCAGCGAGCGCGGCAGGTTCTCGGCCGCGACCTTGAGCACGAAGAGGCGCGGGCCCTCGGCCGGCTGCCGCAGCCGCCCGCACAGCGCCTCGACCTCTTCCAGCGAGCGCAGCTCGGCCGTCTCGGCGAAGCCGCAGGCCGCCGCCACCCTGTCGAAGGCGATGCCGCGCCCGGTATGGCTCGACTGCATCCCCGTCTCGCCGAAATGCTGGTTGTCGAGCACGACGATATCGAGGTTTCTCGGCCGCGCCACCGAGATGGTGGCGAGCGCGCCGAAGGCCATCAGCTGCTCGCCGTCGCCGGTGATGACCATCACCCGCTTTTCCGGCTGC
>DAOMOI010000080.1:3046-7777 GCA_035444225.1 Aquamicrobium sp.
GAGACCGACGAGGGCCGCGCCGCCCATGGCGCCCCACAGGTAGTAATTGTCGTCGCGGTCGCCGGCGGCGTGGACGTCGTAGGTCGGCGAGCCGAGGCCGGTGACGACCAGCGCGCCGTCGCGGGCGTCGAGAAGGGTCTTCACCGCCGCGCGGCGATCCATGGTCGCAAGGGTCATGTCGCTCACCATTTCTTCCTGCCGAGCAGGCGCTGCCCGATCAGCACGGCGACCTGCTGGTCGGCGTCGTAGGCCATGCTCGCCGCCTGCGCCACCGTCTCGACGAGGTCGGGGCCGGTCTCGGCGCGCATCACGGTGAGGCCGATCGCCTCCAGCGCGGCTTGCGTCGCCCGCCCCATCGGCACCTGCCACGGATTGAACTCGCCCCACTCGCCGCGCATCGTCACCAGCGTCAGGAAGGGCATGCGCGCCTGCACCGGCAGCGACAGCATGTTGATGCAGTTGCCGACGCCGGAGGACTGCATCAGGAGCACGCTGCGCGCGCCGCCGAGCCAGCTTCCGGCGGCGATGGCGACGCCTTCCTCCTCCGTGGTCAGCACGTTGACGACCACGTCCGGATCGTCGCTGAGCAGGCCAATCAGCGCCGAGTGCCCCGCATCCGGCACATAGGACATGTGGCCGATCCCCGCCGCCTTCAGCGTTTGGTAGAGCGCCACCGGCCAGTCGGCGGCGGGATCGGTCGCGTCCGGCGCGCGGTTGGCGGAAATCGAGGCGTCTGCACCCAAGGCTCGTCTCCTGCTGGAAATCGGTTCCTTCCTCTATAACCATAACCGGATGCTGCCGCATCGACCCATTTTCATGAACAGATATAGCGATATTATATCGGAATGGACGTTCCCCAGCTTCGCACCCTCATCCATGTCGCCGAGCTCGGCAGCCTGTCGAAAGCGGCCGACCGCCTGCGCATCGCCCAGCCCGCGCTCAGCCGCCAGATCAGGCTGCTGGAGGCGGAGCTGGGGGCGCGGCTTTTCGACCGGCACGGCCGCGGCATGGTCCTGACCGGGCAGGGCAGGGACGTGCTGCGCCACGCGCTCAGGGTCATGGCCGAGCTGGAAGAGATCCGCGCCGTCGTTTCCGACGACGACGCGCCGCTGCGCGGCCATGTCTCGATCGGCATGCCGCCGACGGCCTCCGACATCCTGTCGGAGCCGCTGGTGTCGGCCTTCGGCGCCGCCCACCCGGAAGCGACGCTGCGGATCGTCAGCGCCTATACCGGCCACCTGCTCGACTGGCTGCACCGGGGCGAGATCGACGCCGCGATCCTCTACGATCCGCGCTCGGCGCGCAGCCTGCGGGTGCGGCCGCTGCTGGAGGAAGAGCTGTTCCTCATCGGCCAGCCAGGCCCGGAGTTTTCGCCCGGCCGCCCGGTCGGGTTCGCCGCGCTGGCGGGGCTGCGCCTGCTCCTGCCCAGCGCCGGGCACGGATTGCGCGACCTGATGGACCGCTACGCGCGCGAATGCGGCATCGGTCTCGACATCAAGGTCGAGGCCGACAGCTATTCGACGCTGAAGTCCCTCGTCGCCCACGGCCACGGCGTCACCGTGCTGCCGCTCTCGCCGATCCACGAGGAGCTGAGGGCCGGCAGGCTGGTCGCGGCGCCGCTGACCGACCCGACGCCAGTGCGCCGGCTGGTCATGGCCTATCCGGCCGACCACCCGCTGCCGCGTCTCGCCCGCTTCGCCGGCCAGGCGATCGCCGCCACCGTCGCCGAGCTGGTCGCGCGGGGGATCTGGCCGGGCCGGATCCTCGAGGCGGGGCCGGAAGGGGAGGCTACGCCTCGAACACCTTCCCCGGATTCATGATGTTGTTCGGGTCGAAGGCGCGCTTCACGAGCCGCATGTAATCGACGGTGACGCCGAGTTCCTGCCTGAGGAAACGGCGCTTGCCCTCGCCGATGCCGTGCTCGCCGGTGCAGGTTCCGTCCATGGCGATCGCGCGGCTGTTCAGCCGGTCGATGAACGCCTTGATCCGCTCCATCTCCTCCGGGTTTTCCGTGTCGGCCATGACGGAGGCATGGAAGTTGCCGTCGCCGACATGGCCGACGATCGGGGCGACGAGGCCGGTCGCGGCGATGTCCTCATGCGTCTCGACCATGCAGTCGGCGAGGCGGGAGATCGGCACGCAGACGTCGGTGGCGAGGAACTTGGTGCCGGGCCGCAATTGCAGGCAGGCCCAGTAGACGTCGTGCCGCGCCGTCCACAGGCGCTGGCGCTCGTCGGGGGCCGACGCATCCTCGAAGGTCAGCGAGCCGAACTCGCCGGCGAGCTCGCGGAACGTCTCCAGCTGGTCGTTGACGACGGTCTCGGAGCCGCCGAACTCGACGAACAGCGTCGGCCGCTCCTGCATCGTCAGGCCGGAATAGGCGTTGCAGGCGCGCACCTGGAGATCGTCCATGAGCTCGATGCGCTCGACCCTGAGGCCGAAGCGGATGGCGGCGATCACCGTGTCGCAGGCGGCCCGGAGCGTCGGGAAGGCGCAGACGGCGACCGCGGTGTGGGCGGGGATGCCGTGCAGCCTGACCGTCAGCTCGGTGATGACGCCGAGCGTGCCCTCCGCGCCGATGAACAGCCGCGTCATGTCGTAGCCGGCCGACGATTTCCTCGCGCGCGTGCCGGTCTTGCAGATGGTGCCGTCCGGCATCACCACGGTCAGGCCGAGGATGTTGTCCTTCATCGTGCCGTAGCGCACCGCGCTGGTGCCCGAGGCCCGCGTCGAGGCCATGCCGCCGATCGAGGCGTCGGCGCCGGGGTCGATGGGGAAGAACAGGCCGGTGGAGCGCAGGTCGGTGTTGAGCTGCTTGCGGGTCACGCCGGCCTGGACCACACAGTCCATGTCCTCCTCGTTGACGCGCAGGATGGCATTCATCTGGCCGAGATCGAGCGAGATGCCGCCGAACGGTGCGTTGACGCCGGCCTCGAGCGAGGTACCGGTGCCGAAGGGGATGACCGGCACCTTGTGCTCGTTGCACAGCTTCAGCACCTCGGAGACCTCCTCGGTCGTCCGCGCGAACACCACGGCGTCCGGCGCCGTGGCCGGATGCCAGGCTGTGATGTTGGCGTGCTGGCTGCGCACCGTGCGGTTCGTCGACAGCCTGTCGCCGAAGCGATTGGCCAGAATGTCGATGACGGCCTGATACCGCCGCTCTCCCGTCCCGATCGCAGGCGCATCCATCGGTCTCACTCCCCGACCCGGTCAGGGTCGCTTATTTATAAACTATACGTACCGTTTATAAATTGAGGCAATGGACGGGTCAAGCAAGGTGCGGAGAGCCGGCAATCGCTTCCGGCGACTCCTTCTCCTCGTTGGCGACGCCTGCGCCTCCGTCATCCCGGCCGAGCGAGCGGAGCGAGGGAGAGCCGGGACCCATTGAGCGGCGAGGCTGGGTTCAAGGTTTGCGCTGCGGGGTCGAAATGCGCCGAGGCGAGAACCGGGCCGTGCCCGATGATCGTGCGGCCAATGGATCCCGGCTCTGCGGGCGCTCACGCGCCCTTGGCCGGGATGACGGTGAGGAGGTCGAGCTTATACGCCTCCGTCATCCCGGAAACCGGAGCGAAGCGGAGGCTATCGGGGATCTATTGAGCAGCGCGGCCGGATTCAGGCTCGCGATGCGGGTGCTGAGGCGAAGGCCGGGATGAGGCTGGTGGTTTCATTCATCGCTTTTGCGCGCGGCGATGCCGTGCAGGACCAGCTCCGCATGCTGGCGGACGAAGTCGTCCGTCAGCGGCTGGTGGCCGACGAGGAGGCGGTAGTAGAGCGGCGCATAAAGGAGGTCGAGCACGATGTCGGGGTCGGCCTCGCGCAGCTCGCCGCGCTCGATCGCCCGCCTGACGATCTCCAGCCCGTCCTTGCGCCGGGCGAGCACGTTGCCCTCGCGGAACGCCTGCGCCACCTCCGGGTCCGACTGGCCCTCGGCGATCAGGGCGCCGATCATCTGCCCGAGCGGGCCCTGGAACTCCTGCGCCATCATCCGCAGCCGCGCGAAGATGCTTTCCGCGTCGAACCTCTCCGGGTAGGGCAGGGCCACCCGCCCGGTCCGCAGGAAGGCCGACATGATGACGGAGGCGCGGTTCGGCCACCATTTGTAGATCGTCGCCTTGCTCACCCCGGCGCGCGCGGCGATGGCCTCGACCGTGGTGCGCTGCAACCCCTCCTCGACGAGAAGCTCGTAAGTGGCGTTGAGCACCGCCGTCTCGGCCGCCTTGCTGCGCTTTCTCCCGCGCCTTTCTCCTTCACCCGACATGCAGATCAATCCTCGCTTGACCGAAATGGTGGCTCTATTTATAAACGATACGTACCGTTTATGAAAAAATACATGCGTCGAGGGGAGGCGTAGCATATCTGGAAGAGCAAGCCAGTTCGCCGCCTGAAATGAATCCGCCGTTCCCGGCTCCCGGCGCGGCGGGGGAGGTGCGGCGGGCCGCCGATCCAGCGGGAATCCGCCTGATGCCCGTTCCCCGGCCGGTCGGTCTTCCTCGACAGGTTCTCCACGCGCTTCATTGACGTTCACGCAGTTTCCGGCCCCGCACGGCCGGACGACACGCCCCAAGGGAGGTAATCCAGAATGAAGAATGCCATCCGCCGCTCCGTCCAGGCGCTCCTGTTCGCATGCGCGACCGTCTCGGGCTCGACCCTTGCCGCGCAGGCCGAGCAAGAGGTGAAGCTGGCCTATTGCTTCCCCGAGGCCTCGCATTACGGCGCCGGCGCGCGGGCGTG
>DAOMOI010000081.1:0-7770 GCA_035444225.1 Aquamicrobium sp.
GCGCCGAAGCCGAGCGCGACCAGCGCGTCGATGACGGTGCGGTCGGCCGGCGCGTAGCCGAGCGGACCGACGAGGATCCAGTAATAGACCGCGACGCCGAGCAGCGCGAGGCCGGCGACCAGCAGGCCGGTGATGGCGCCCGACTTGAAGGCGATGTCGAGGCCGGCGGCGAGGCTGTTGGAGGCGGCCTGCGCGGTGCGCACGTTGGCGCGCACCGAGACGTGCATGCCGATGAAGCCGGCCGCGCCCGAAAGCACCGCGCCGATCAGGAAGCCGATGGCGGCGATGCCCGAAAGCAGCCACCAGGCGAGGACGAACACCACCGCGCCGACGATGGCGATGGTGGTGTACTGGCGGGCGAGATAGGCCTGCGCACCCTCGCGGATGGCGCCGGCGATTTCCTGCATGCGTGCATTGCCCTGATCGGCCGCCAGGACCGACTGGGTCGCCCATATCGCATAGGCGACCGAGAGCAAGCCGCAGAGAATGACTACGTAAAGCATCGTCATTTCACGGGATTCCTCCATTGAGGCCCGCAAGAACCCCTCCGCGGGCCGGGGGTTGAGAGGTTGAGCCAAGACGGACTCTGCCTGTTCGTTGCGGCTTATGCGGAAGCGTCACACCGACGTCAAGCTAATGTCGCCTTTTTGTCCATCAATCGACATGTTTTGCGGCGCAGCCCGCGCCTTCCGGAGCAGCGGGCGTTCCGGCGAACGCCGCTGCCGCTGCTCCGGCTTTGTCCCTTTTCGCCGCTTTTATGCGGGGGTCGGACGATCAGGCGAGGTCGCGGTCGCGCTGGTTGACGTAGATCAGCACCGCCATGATCGTGACGTAGAACTTGAAGGCGGCCTCCTGGCCGTTCCAGTTCGGCGACTGCCACATGGCGAACCACTGGCCGCCGACGACCATGAAGCCGAAGAACCAGACGAGGAAGCCGACCATCGCCGCGAGCGCGACCGTCCACTTGGCGGCGTCGAACTCGGCGCCGGAGAGGTTGCGCGCCTGCCACAGCCGCAACGCGGCGAAAAGGAACAGCACGCAGGTGACGCCCTCGGCGAAGATGATCGCCCAGTAGGCCACCGCCCACAGCGTGGGGCTGGTGATGGACCGATAAATCAGCGCATTGCCGGGGAAGGTCGTGTCCATGCTCATCACATGCATGACGAAGTTATAGTTGGAGCCGTAGTCGGTAATGTTGTTGAAGGTGACGAGGAACGCGAAAGATGCCAGGCAGAGGCACATCACGACCTTGGAGAGGCGCATGATCATGGTACGGTTTTCCTTATCTTCGGCCGGGGGGGAGGCCGGTTTGTCTTGGACGGCGGGACTCGATGGACCGAGCAGGCCGCGCGAAAGGCTTGGCACAAGGTCATGACGGTGGCAACGGGCCGGCTCGTGAAGGCGGTGGGCAACCCCGACGCGGGCGCGTGCCTATTGCGCCGCCGCCGGCCGCCGTCTCGCGGTGACGCCGAGGAGGACGAGGCCGAGCACGCACAGCCCGACGACCGGGAAGGTGACCCAGCCGAGCGCGTCCCAGCCCCATGCGTCGTAGACCACGCCCGACAGGAACGAGGCCAGCGCCACCGCGCCGAACAGAATGAAGTCGTGGACGCCGAGAACCCTGGCCTGCTCCGACGGGCGATAGGTCTCGGCGACCATCGCCGTGGTGCCGATGAAGCCGAAATTCCAGCCGAGCCCGAGCAGGACGAGCGCGGTCCAGAACTGCCAGAGCTCTATGCCGGAAAGAGCGACGATGCCGCAGGCGACCATCAGCGCCAGCCCGAAGGCGACGATCGCCTCCGCGCCGAAGCGGGCGATCAGCCGGCCGGTGAAGAACGACGGCGCGAACATGGCCATGACGTGCCAGGAGATGCCCAGCGTCGCCTCGTCGGGGGAAAAACCGCAGCCGACCATGGCGAGCGGCGCGCCGGTCATGACGAAGCTCATCAGCGCATAGGTGCCGACGCCGCAGAGCAGCCCGACGACGAAGCGCGGCTGGCGCATGATCTGCCCAAGCGGCCGCGCCGGTTCGTCGAGGCCGGAGACCGCGCCGTGGCCGCGCCGTTGCGGCGGCAGGAACAGCAGGACCAGCGCGCCGAGAGCGGCGAGGGCGACGATCGCGGCGAAGGAGCCGGCGAACATGACCGGCGCGAGCAGGTCACGGGTGAAGATGACGACCTGCGGCCCGAGAATGGCGGTGACGACGCCGCCGGCCAGCACCAGCGAGATGGCCCGCGCCTTGTAGGCGGCGGGCGCGTAGTCGGCGGCGGCGAAGCGCATCTGCTGGACGAAGGCGCCGCCGAAGCCCAGCGCCAGCATGCCGAGCACGAACAGCCAGAACGAGGCGCCGACGAGGCCAGCCGCCGACACGACCCCGCCGAGCGCGGTGACGAACGTGCCCGTCTGGAAGCCGAGGCGGTAGCCCATGCGCTTGACGAGCGCGGCGGCCGGCATCGCGCCGAGCGCGACCCCGACGGTGAAGCCGGTGACGGGCAGCGTCGCCAGCGACTTGTCATCGGCAAGCAGGTAGTGGCCGGAAAGCGCGCCGAGCGCGAAGGCGATGGGCGCGGCCGAGCCGACGACGGCCTGCGACGCCGCGAGGACGAGGGTTGCGCGCCGCGCCTCGCCGCCCGGCGCGCCTGTCACGGGGTCGGGTCCTTGCCCCGGCCCTCGCCGCGCACCCGCCGCGCCACGCGGTCGAGCACGGCGTTGACCAGCTTCGGCTCGTCGTCCTCGTAGAACGCCTTGGCGATATCGACATATTCGGAGACGATGACCGGCACCGGCACGTCGGCGCGCCGCATCAGCTCGTAGACGCCGGCGCGCAGGATGGCGCGCAAGGTGGAATCGAGGCGCGAGAGCGGCCAGTCCTCGGTCAATGCCTGGCGGATGACCGGATCGACCGTCTTCTGGTCCTCGACCACGCCGGCGAGGATGGCGCGAAACCATTGCGCATCCGCCTCGCGATACTGCGCGCCGTCGACCTCCTTGCCGAGGCGGAACTGCTCGTATTCGGCGGTGATCTCGAGGATTCCGCTGCCGGCGACGTCCATCTGGTAGAGCGCCTGCACGGCGGCGAGGCGCGCCGCGCCCCGCTTGTTGGCCCCGCGCTTGCTGGCGTCGCGGGGGGCGGCCGGTTTGGGCGGAAGCGGTTTCGCGGCCAAGGTCACGCTCCGAGACGGGCGCGCAGCGCGATCATGGTCAGCGCGGCGCGCGCGGCGAAGCCGCCCTTGTCGCCCTCGGCGCGCTTGGCGCGCGCCCAGGCCTGCGCCTCGTTCTCGACGGTGAGGATGCCGTTGCCGATGGCGAGCCCCTCGCCCACGGCCAGATCCATCAGCGCGCGGCAGGATTCGTTGGCGACGATGTCGAAATGGTAGGTCTCGCCGCGGATGACGCAGCCGAGCGCGACGAAGCCGTCATAATCGACGCCGCCTTCCTCGGCCGCGTCGAGCGCGAAGGTGATGGCGGCCGGAACCTCGAGCGCGCCCGGCACGGTGACCACGTCGTAGCGCGCGCCGGCCGCATCGAGCGCGGCCTTGGCGCCGTCGAGCAACGCGTCGGAAAGGTCGTCGTAGAAACGCGCCTCGACGATGAGGAGCTTCAGGGGGGCGGTGGCGGTCATGCGGGTCTCCGGAAAATCGCCCGGTGACTTAGGCCGAAGCAGCCGCCTTAGCAAGCGCCTCGTTGGGGATGGCGGGCCTGCGCGGGGCGCAGGGCTCGCCCTACTGTCCGAACTCCGCCAGCCGCGCGGCGTAGCGGGCCATGGTGTCGATCTCGATATTGACCTCGTCACCGGCCTGCCGCTCGCCCCATGTCGTCACGGTGAGCGAATGGTGGATCAACAGCACGTCGAAGCGCGCGCCGTCGACGCCATTGACGGTCAGCGAGGTGCCGTCGAGCGCGACCGAGCCCTTGGGCGCGATGAAGCGGGCGAGCGCGGCCGGCGCTTCGAGGGTGAAGCGCACGGCGTCGCCCTCGTCGCGACGCTCGACGATGGTGGCGCGACCGTCGACATGGCCGGAGACGATGTGGCCGCCAAGCTCGTCGCCGACCTTCAGCGCGCGCTCCAGATTGAGCCGCGTGCCCGGCTTCCATCGGGGAGCCGTGGTCAGCCGCAGCGCCTCTTCCCATGCCTCGACCTCAAACCAGCGGGCGTTTGAGGCGGCCTCCGGCAGGGCGACCACGGTGAGGCAGACGCCGGCGCAGGCGATGGACGCGCCGATGGCGATGCCGGCGGGGTCGTAGGCGGTGTCGATGCGCAGGCGCACGCCTTCGGGCAGCGGCCTGACGGCGGCCACGGTTCCGATGTCGGTGACGATGCCGGTGAACATCAGCCTTCCCTCACATATTCATGATAAAGATCGTCGCCGAAGCGGGCCTGCCGCGCCAGCCGGAATCCTGCGGAGACGGTCGCCGGCGTTACCGGGGCGGCGACGCCCTCGCCTATCGCATCGGGACCGGCGAAAAGCGCGATGCGATCGACCAGCCCTTCGGCGAGGAACTGGTGCGCGGTCTCGGCCCCGCCCTCGACCATCAGCGTCATGAAGCCCTGCGCGGCAAGGTCTTCCAGAAGCTCGGGCAGCGCGATGCGGCCCTCGTGCAGTTCGGCCGAGAGAAAGCCAACGCCAAGGGCGGCGAGCGCGGCGCGGCGCTCCTCGTCCGCCTCGACGGAGGAAGCGAGCAGCACTGGCGTCTGCCGCGCGCCGGCCGCCAGCGTCGAGGCGATCGGGAGCCGCAAGGTGGCGTCGAGCACGATGCGAGCGCGCTTCGAGGCCGGGAAGTCGGCAGGTCAGCTCGGGGTCGTCGGCGAGCGCGGTGCCGATGCCGATCAGGATCGCATCCGACTCGGCGCGCATGCGATGGACCTGACGGCGGGACACCGCGCCGGTGATCGCCACCTGCCCTTCGCCGCGCCGGCCGATCATGCCGTCGGACGAGACGGCTAGCTTCAGGGTCACTTCCGGGCGCTTCAGGCGCGCGCGGGTGAGGTAGCCGGCGAGAAGGTCGGCGGCTTCATTCGCCAGCACGCCCTCGACCACCTCGATGCCGGCTTCGCGCAATATGGCGTAGCCCTTGCCCGAGACGCGGGGGTCGGGGTCGCTCGCCGCGCCGACGACGCGGGCGACGCCCGCGGTGACCAGCGCGTCGGCGCAGGGCGGCGTGCGGCCGTGATGGGCGCAGGGCTCGAGCGTGACATAGGCGGTGGCGCCTTCGGCAAGGCTGCCTGCCTCGGCCAGCGCCTGCGGCTCGGCATGGGGGCGGCCGCCGATGGCGGTGACGCCGCGCCCGACGACGACGCCGTCGCGGACGATCAGCGTGCCGACCGAGGGATTGGTGGCCGTCAGCCCGAGATTGCGCCGCGACAGGCGGATGGAAGCGGCCATGTAGCGCCGGTCGGTCTCGGCCGTCACGCGCCTACTCCTCGTCCTGGTCGCTCCGCAACTCGCCGAGCACGTCGTGGAAATCCTTGGCCTCGCGGAAATTGCGGTAGACCGAGGCGAAGCGGACATAGGCGACGTCGTCTATGGACTTCAGCGCCTCCATGACGAGGCGGCCGATCTCGTCGGACATCACCTCGGTCTCGCCCGAGCTTTCGAGCTGGCGGGCGATGCCGCTCGCGGCGCGCTCGATGCGGTCGGGATCGACATTGCGCTTGCGGACCGCGATCTCCATCGAGCGCAACAGCTTGTCGCGGTCGAACGGCACCTTGCGGCCGGAGCGCTTGACGACGACGAGGTCGCGAAGCTGCACCCGCTCGAAAGTGGTGAAGCGGCCGCCGCAATCGGGGCAGACGCGGCGGCGGCGGATCGCCGCCCCGTCCTCGGCGGGGCGCGAATCCTTGACCTGCGTGTCTTCGGACTGACAGAACGGACAGCGCATCTTTACCCCCTCCGGCGAATGGACCTTCGCCGGATGCTTAGCCCATCAGCCGAGATAGGGGTAGAGCGGGAAGCGGCCGCAGAGCGCGGCGACCCGGTCGCGCACGGCGGCCTCGACCGCGGCGTTGCCCTCGTCCGAATTCGCCACCTTCAGCCCGTCGAGCACCTCGGCGATCAGCTTGCCGATCTCGGCGAACTCTTGCCCGCCGAAGCCGCGCGTGGTGCCCGCCGGGGTGCCGAGGCGCACGCCCGAGGTGACGAAGGGCTTTTCGGGATCGAAGGGGATGCCGTTCTTGTTGCAGGTGATGTGAGCGCGCCCGAGCGCCGCTTCCGCCCGCTTGCCGGTCGCGTTCTTGGGCCTGAGGTCAACCAGCATCAAGTGGTTGTCGGTGCCGCCGGAGACGATGTCGAGGCCGGTCTCCTGAAGGCTCTTCGCCAGCGTGCGGGCATTGTCCACGACATTGGCCGCATAGGTCTTGAACTCGGGCTGGAGCGCCTCGCGCAGCGCCACCGCCTTGGCGGCGATGACATGCATCAGCGGGCCGCCCTGAAGGCCGGGGAACACGGCCGAGTTGATCTTCTTGGCGATGGCCTCGTCATTGGTCAGGATCATGCCGCCGCGCGGGCCGCGCAGCGACTTGTGCGTCGTCGTGGTGACGACATGGGCGTGCGGGACCGGAGAGGGATGGACACCGCCGGCGACGAGACCGGCGATGTGGGCCATGTCGACCATCAGATAGGCGCCGACCGAATCGGCGATCTCGCGGAACCGCTTCCAGTCCCAGACGCGCGAATAGGCGGTGCCGCCGGCGAGGATCAGCTTGGGCTTGGTCTCGTGGGCCTTTTTCTCGATCTCGTCCATGTCGAGCAGGTGGTCGTCGCGGCGCACGCCGTAGGAGACGACGTTGAACCACTTGCCGCTCATGTTGACGGGCGAGCCGTGGGTCAGATGGCCGCCGGAGTTCAGGTCGAGGCCCATGAACGTATCGCCCGGCTGGAGCAGGGCCAGAAACACGGCCTGGTTCATCTGGCTGCCGGAATTGGGCTGGACGTTGGCGAAGGCGGCGCCGAACAGCTCCTTGGCGCGCTCGATCGCCAGCTCCTCGACGATATCGACATACTGGCAGCCGCCGTAATAGCGCGCGCCGGGATAGCCTTCGGCGTATTTGTTGGTGAGCACCGAGCCCTGCGCCTCCAGCACGGCGCGGCTGACGATGTTCTCCGAGGCGATCAGCTCGATCTCGTCGCGCTGGCGGCCGAGTTCCTTGCGCACGGCGTCGAAGATCTCGGGATCGCGCTCCTCGAGCGGCTGGGAAAAGAAAGCGGGAACGGCGGCCGTCGCGCTTGTGTCCATGGCATCGGTCCTTCGGTGGCACGGGAGGTGGAAAGGGTTGCCGGCCCATAACACACTTGCCCGCGCCCTTCCACGCCCGGACGGGAAATTTCATCCCCTCCTCCCCCTGCCCGGCCCGCCGACCGCGGCAAAAGAAAAAGGCCGCCTCGGGGGCGGCCTTCCGGTCCGGCGTTGCGCGCGGGTTCAGAGCGTGGAGAGCTGGAGCTCGTCCACCCCGTCGCGGCCGTAGATGTCGTCGCGGAAATGGGCGACGCCGTCGCCGGTGGCCCAGGCGGAGATGTAGGTGAAATAGACCGGAACCGGGTTGGCGACCGCGATCTTCAGGTCGGATTCGCTCTGGATGCTCTGCTCCAGCCGGCGGCGGTCCCAGCCCGGCGTGTCGCGCAGGATCCAGGCGACCAGGTCGCGCACGTTCTGCACGCGCACGCAGCCCGACGAATCGAAGCGCATCAGGTTGTTGAACAGGCTCTGCTGCGGCGTGTCGTGCATGTAGACGGCATGCGGGTTGTGGAAGTTGATCTTGATCGTCGCCATGGC
>DAOMOI010000082.1:0-3835 GCA_035444225.1 Aquamicrobium sp.
GCCTCGTCAGCCTGTCGTCGCCGCGCGAGATGGCCATCGCCGACGTCGAATCCTTTCCCGTCGACATCGTGCCGATCGAGGAAGTCGCCCAGAGCGTGCAGGGCGACCGCAACGCGCCCGTGGCCGAGCGGCCGGCGCCGGTGCCGACCACGCGGCCGGAGATCGTCGAGAACGCAAGGGAAGTCGGCGACAACATGACCGACCTGAAGGCGCCGCCGACGCCGGAACCGAAACCGCGCCCGGTCGAGACGGCGGAAGCGCCGCCGCCGGCGCCCAAACCCACGCCGCCGACGCCGAAGCCGGAACCGACGCCCGAGCCGGAGCAGAAGCCGGCGCCCGAGCCGGTGCCGACCACCGAGGTCGCGCCCGAGCCGCAGCCGCGCCAGGACGTCGCGCCCGACCCCGCGCCGGAAACGGCGGTCGCGGAAGCGCCGACCTCGGAGGCGGTGAACCTGCCGGCGAGCGCGCCGACGCCGCAGGCGCGGCCGCAGCCGCCGCGCGCGGAAGCCCCGCGCACGCCCGAGCGCCGCGAGCCTGACCGGCGGCAGGAACAGCGCCGCGACACCGCCGCGTCGAGCGAATCGAATTCCCGCAACGTCGAGGACGAGGTGGCGGCGCTGCTGAACCGCGAGCGCGCCTCCGGCGGCGGCGCGCGGCGCTCGAACGAGCAGGCCGCGCTCGGCGGCCGCCAGACCACCGGCGCCAAGCTGTCGCAGAGCGAGATGGACGCGCTGCGCGGCCAGATCCAGCGCTGCTGGAACGTGCCGGCCGGCGCGGCCGACGCGCAGGACCTGAAAGTGTCGGTGCAGTTCCGGCTCGACCCGTCGGGCGCGCTCGACGGCGCGCCGCGCATCGTCTCCGGCGGCGGCGGGGCCGGCATCGAGCGCGCGGCGGCGGAATCGGCGCGCCGCGCCGTGCTTGCCTGCGCGCCCTATTCGCTTCCTTCCGACAAATACGAGGCGTGGGCCGACGTGATCGTCCATTTCGACCCGCGCGACATGTTCTGACCAGGCAACGCCGACGCCTTATGACGCCAATCGGACCCGCGAGGCCCCCAAGCATGACGAAATCCCTGAAAGCCCTTTTCTCGACCGCACTGATGACGCTCGCTCTGGCGCTTGCCGCGACAGCGCCCGCCCGCGCCGTGCTCGAGATCGACATCACGCAGGGCGTGGTCGAGCCTCTGCCGATCGCGGTCACGGACTTCATCGCCAACGATGCCATCGGGCAGGAGATCGCGGCGGTGATCGCCGCCGACCTCGCCCGCTCCGGCCTGTTCAAGCCGCTGGAGAAGGGCGCCTTCATCGAGAAGATCACCAACCCGGACGTCGCGCCGCGCTTTGACGACTGGACCGTCATCAACGCGCAGGCGCTGGTGACGGGGCGCGTCAGCCACGAGGCCGACGGGCGGCTGCGCGCCGAGTTCCGGCTGTGGGACACCTTCGCCGGCCAGCAGCTCGTCGGCGAGCAGTTCTTCGCCAACAAGGCCAACTGGCGGCGCGTCGCCCACATCATCGCCGACGCCATCTATGAGCGGCTGACCGGCGAGAAGGGCTATTTCGACACCCGCATCGTCTATGTCGAGGAGAGCGGGCCGAAGGACAAGCGCGTCAAGCGCCTCTCCATCATGGATCAGGACGGCGCCAACAACCGCTCGCTCTCGGACGGGCGCGCGATCGTGCTGACGCCCCGCTTCTCGCCCAACCGGCAGGAAATCACCTACATGTCCTATGAGGGCGGGCAGCCGCAGGTCTATCTGCTCCAGATCGAGACCGGCCAGCGCGAGCTCGTCGGCAATTTCCCGGGCATGACGTTCGCGCCACGCTTCTCGCCCGACGGGCAGAAGGTGATCATGAGCCTGCTGCGCGACGACGGCAATTCCAACATCTACACCATGGACCTGAGAAGCCGCACCACGACGCGGCTGACCTCGTCCAACGCCATCGACACCTCGCTCTCCTACTCGCCGAACGGCGACCGCGTCGTCTTCACCTCCGACCGGGGCGGGCGGCCGCACATCTACGTCATGGGCGCGGACGGCTCCAACCCGCCGCGCATCTCGTTCGGCGACGGCATCTATTCGACGCCGGTGTGGTCGCCGCGCGGCGACCTGATCGCCTTCACCAAGCAGACGGGCGGCGAGTTCCAGATCGGCGTCATGCGCACCGACGGCTCGGGCGAGCGCATCCTGTCGTCGGGCCATCTGCAGGAGGGGCCGACATGGGCGCCGAACGGCCGCGTCATCATGTTCTTCCGCGAGGGCGGCGGTCAGGGCGGGCCGAAGCTCCATTCCATCGACCTGACCGGCCGCAACGAACAGGCGATTCCGACGCCGCATTACGCCTCGGATCCGGCCTGGTCGCCGCTTCTCGACTGATATCCGGAAGACAGGCGGGATTTTGTGGCCGGACGGCCGCAAAAAACCGCCTTTCGGCCGCATTTCGGCCCAGTGTGCGGTTAACACAGTTATGCGCCGGCTTGCCGTCGGCGCGACAGAATCGGGCCTTCACAGATCGTTAACCCTGTTTGTTGAGCTGACCTTAACCGCGTTCATGGTTACTCGTTGCTCAACGAAATCGTGCAGATGCCAAGGAGAGGCGGCCATGCGCCGAATCGCAGCAATCACCCGCAACCCCGTCGCGGTCGCGCTTGTCGCCATGCTTGCCGTGGCCGGCTGCGCCAGCAAGCAGACCCCCAACAACGCGGCCGATCTCGGCCTCGGAG
The DNA here is from genome assembly GCA_035444225.1 of Aquamicrobium sp. GTDB lineage: Bacteria > Pseudomonadota > Alphaproteobacteria > Rhizobiales > Rhizobiaceae > Aerobium. Next base: position 2,725 of record DAOMOI010000082.1, read on the forward strand.
GCAGCGCCGCGACGCCGGGCTCGTCCCAGGACTTCACCGTCAATGTCGGCGACCGCATCTTCTTCGACACCGATTCCTCGGTGATCCGCGGCGATGCGCAGACGACGCTGTCGCGCCAGGCCCAGTGGCTCAACCAGTACCCGACCTATGCCGTCACGCTCGAAGGCCATGCCGACGAGCGCGGCACGCGCGAATACAACATCGCGCTCGGCGCGCGCCGCGCGGCTGCCGCCCGCGACTTCCTCGTCGCCCGCGGCGTGCAGGCCAACCGCATCCGCACCATCTCCTACGGCAAGGAGCGCCCGGTCGCGGTCTGCGACAACATCTCTTGCTGGTCGCAGAACCGCCGCGCCGTCACCGTGCTGTCGGGCGGAAGCTGAGCTTCGCGATCCATCGCCCATCTTCGTGAAAGCGGCCTCCGGGCCGCTTTTTCATTTCAGGAAGGCCGCGAGAACACGTAGGCGAGACCGGCCGCGATCAGCAGGCCGGTGGCGGCGAGGATGACGGGATCGGCCTCGCCGACGAGCCAGATGACGAGGAAGCCGCTCGCGGTGCCGGCCAGCGCCAGCAGCTTGGCCCTCAAGGGGATCGCGCCGCGGGCGCGCCATTCGTGCAGCGTCGGGCCGAAGCGGGGATGTTCGAGCAGCCACCGCTCCAGCCGCTCCGACGAGCGGGTGAAGCAGGCGGCGGCGAGGATCAGAAACGGCGTCGTCGGCAGCACCGGCAGCAGCGCGCCGACGATGCCGAGGCCGGCGAAGGCGAGGCCGAGCCCGAGATAGAGCCCGCGCATCACGCCGCTTCCCGTCTGGAGCAAGTCGATCGCATCATCGCCCGGCCATGGTGGGCGATACGCGCCGCCCGATCAACCGGACAAATCGGCGCGCTTCGCCGGATCAGAACTTCGCATTGACCCCGACGAAGAAGCCGCGCCCGTCGCCGGGGATGAAGGCGGCCTGATCCGGCCGCTGCATCTGGTCGATCACCAGCGTCGAGGCGGCATAGGCCGTGTCGAAGACGTTGGTGACCTCGGCGAAGAACGAGACATGGTCGTTGACGCGGTATTGCGTGCGCAGGTCGACCACGGCGTAGGGGTCGGCATAGAGCGTGTTCA
>DAOMOI010000082.1:3845-7742 GCA_035444225.1 Aquamicrobium sp.
GTTGTCCACCGGCGTCTTCGACGGCAGCCAGCGCACGGCGCCCTGCAACGTCCAGTTCTCGGTGGCGTCGTATTGCAGCACGGCGTTGACGACATGGACGGGCGCGCCGGCCAGCCGGTTGTCGCCGTAGACCGCGTGGTCGCGGAAGCGGAAGTCCTGATAGGTATAGGCCAGGCGCGCGCTCCACTGGTCGGTGAGCTGCGCGCTCAACCCCAGCTCGATGCCGAAATGGCGGGTCTTGCCGGCATTGATCGCGCCGAGCGACGTGCCCGAGGCGTCGCGCAGGTTGAGAAGCTCGTTGTCGACCCACGAATAATAGGTGGTGGCGTCCCATGCGTAGGCGCCATGGCGGCCGCGCCATCCGGCCTCGACCGTGGTGGCCGTCTGCGCCTCGAGGTCCGGAGTGTGGAAGGCGTCGGCGGGGAGGCCCGGATTGCCGGGCGCCGGGCGGCCGGGGCCGCTGTTGGGCGTGCCGTTGATGGTGGCGAGCAGGTCGTCATGCGTCGGCGGCTCGAAGCTGCGGCTGACCGCGCCGAAGACGGTATGGCTCTCGTTCGGCCGCCAGGAGACGCCGAGGCTGGGCGACCAGCCGCTATAGCGGCGCTCGTAGCTCGAATCGTTGAACGGGACGCTGCCGCCGGGAAGCGGCATCGTCGGGTTCATCGGATTGTAGGCGACGGTCGGGCGGTTGCCGGTGAACAGGTCGCGATTGTCGCGCGTGGCATGCGAATAGGCGATGGCCGGCGAGACGATGAAGCTCTCGCCCACGGGCACGTTGAAGCCGGCATTGAGCGACAACGAAGTGGCGTCGAGCTCGCTCCTGCCGAACAGCGGTCCCTTCGCCCCGGAGAGGTTGTGATGGTTCTCGCGGTCGGCGGAGCCGATCGTGTATTGCGCCGTCGTCTCGAACAGCGGCAGGATCGCACTTGCGTCCGGCTGGTAGGCGTAGCGCAGCACGCCGGTGAAGTCGCCGCCCTTGGTGGTGCGGACGCCCGAGGCGATGGGGAAGCGGAACATGTCGTCGGTGTAGGTGTAGCCGAGGACGAGGTCGATCAAATGCGCGTCGAACTCGGCCGTGGTGCGCGAGCCGATCAGGAACTGGCTCGCCTCGCGCCGCGGCCTGTCGCGCACGACGTTGGGGCCGGGGAAGCTTGGCGGCATGGTGGTCGCATCCGGCCCGGTATGGACCTGCGACGGATCGGCCTTCAGACGGGACTTCGGCAGTGGCCCGGCGACGTCGAAGCCGAGATCGGTATAGCCGAAGAACAGGCGCGTCTTGACGTTGTCGGACAGCTCGAAGCCGACATTGCCGCCGACATTGATTCGCTCGGAGCCGTTATGGCTGCGGAAGCCGTCGCGGCGGGTGAAATCGCCGTTCAAGTGGAGGTCGTAGCCGTCGCCCTGATGGCCGAACTGCGCCCAGGCGCCGACCTGGCCGAAGGAGCCGCCGCTGGCGCCGGCGGATATGCCCGGCCGGCTCGATCCCGTCGGCGAGACCATGTTGATGGCGCCGCCGAGCACGTTGGCGCCGAGCCGGTTGGCGGTGTAGCCGCGATAGACCTCCATCGCGCTCGCCGCGTTGGGGTTCATGAAACCGACGATGTAGGAGCCGTCGGCGCGGTTGAGCGGCAGGCCGTCCTGAAGCATCAGGATGCCGCGCTCGACCGGGTTCTGCTGCAGGCCCGAGCCGCGGATCTGGATGCGCGGCTGGTCGTTGGCGCCGAAGAACTCCTGCACGATGACGCCCGGAACCGTGGACAGCGCGCGGGAGGCGGTGAGGTTGGCGGTTTTCGCCATCTCCTCGCGCTCGACCAGCGCCACGCCCCCCGGCAGAACCGACAGGCGCTGCGACAGCGTCGAGCCCTCGACCGCGCCCTCCCCGGTGACGAGGATCGGGTCGAGGACGATGACCGCGCCGGGCGCGGCCGACTGCGCCAGCGCCTGCCCGCTCGCGCCCGTCAGCAGCAGCGCCGCCGCTCCCGCCATGATCCCGCGCCGGGCGGACCCGCCTTGCCCCTTCACCTGCATGACCTGCCCCCATCCATCGCCAAAAGGCGTTAAAGTGGAATATTAAAAGCAAGTTCACATCATAGTGGACTATTCCTGTCAAGATTATCGCGGGCATTGCGCGATTGCGTCGCAGGGCGGGTTGGGCTAGGTCGGCATCATGAGCCTCGAATCCGTCCGCGCCTTCTTCGCCGAAAACGCCCCCGACATCGACGTCCTCGTCACCGAGGAGAGCTCGGCGACGGTCGATCTCGCCGCCAGCGCCCATGGGGTGGAGCCGGCGCAGATCGCCAAGACCATCTGCGTGCGCGCCGGCGAGCGCGTGGTGCTGGTGGTCGCCTCGGGCACGGCGCGTCTCGACAACCGCAAGTTCAAGGACGCCTTCGGCGCCAAGCCGCGCATGCTGGGGGCCGAGGAGGTGGTGGCGCTGACGGGCCATCCGGTCGGCGGCGTCTGCCCGTTCGGCCTGCCCGGCCCGCTGCCGGTCTATTGCGACGTGTCGCTGAAGCGGTTCGAGGAAGTGCTGCCGGCGGCAGGCGCGACCAATTCGGCCTTGCGCATCACGCCGCAGCGGCTTGCCGAGCTGACCGGCGCCGAATGGGTGGATGTCTGCCAGTAGGCGCTTCCGGCTACTGTGCGGCAAGCGCCTTTTCGATTTCCGGCATCAGCGTCGTGGCCACGTTCTGAGGGTCGAACGGGCCGACATGTTTCCATGCAATATTGCCGTCCTTGCCGATGAGGAAGGTCTCGGGGATGCCGTAGACGCCCCAGTCGATCGCCGCGCGGCCGGTCTCGTCGGTGCCGAGCGCGCCATAGGGGTTGCCGAGATCGGCGAGGAAGCGGCGCGCGTTCTCCGGCTTGTCCTTGTAGTTGAAACCGACGATGTCGACGCGGCCTTGCTTCGCCAGTTTCATCAGCACGGGGTGCTCCTGCCGGCACGGCACGCACCACGAGGCCCAGACATTGACCAGCGTGACCTTGCCGGCGAGCGTGGCAGGCTCGAAGCCGGGCAGGCTTACGCCTTCGAGCGCCGGCAGCGGCGTATTCGGCGCCGGCTGGCCGATCAGCGCCGAGGGCACTGTCGAATTGTCGCGGCCGGAAAGAAGCTGGGCGAGGAAGACGCCGGCCAGAGCCATGAAGACGAGCAGCGGCAGGATCGCGAGCCAGCGCCGGGGCTCCGGCGTCGCCTCGCTCTTTTCCTGCGCGCTCACGGCTTTGCCCCGCCGGTGTCGGAACGGCGGCGCAGGCCGGCCGCCTCCAGCGCCGCCATCTCGCGCCGGCGCGCGCGCTGGTCGGCGAGGATCCACAGCGCCAGACCGACGAGCACCAGCGCCGAGACGCCATAGGCGGCTGCGACGTAGAGCGCGTGCGTGCTCATCGCGCGCCCTCCTTCACATCGGCGGCGCGCGCGGCCATGCGCCGCATCGCCGAGACGCGGCGGCGCAGGATCTCGGTGCGCATCGCCATCAGGTGGAACGTCACGAACAGCAGGGTGAAGCCGACGGCGCAGGTCAGGAGCGGCCACAGCATCGAGGGATGGATGGTCGGCCCGTCGAGGCGGATCACCGAGGCCGGCTGGTGCAGCGTGTTCCACCAGTCGACCGAGAACTTTATGATCGGGATGTTGACGAAGCCGACCAGCGTGACGACGGCCGCGGCCTTGGCGCTCCGGCCGGGATCGTCGAGCGCGCGCGTCAGCGCGATCAGGCCGAGATACATCAGGAACAGCACGAAGACGGAGGTGAGCCGCGCGTCCCACACCCACCACGTGCCCCACATCGGCTTGCCCCAGATCGAGCCGGTGATGAGCGAAAGCAGGGTGAATACGGCGCCGATGGGGGCCGCGGCCTTGACCGAGACGTCGGCGAGCGGATGGCGCCAGACCAGCGT
>DAOMOI010000083.1:0-7721 GCA_035444225.1 Aquamicrobium sp.
GCCGCCAACGATGCCGACCATCATCGGCTCGACCACGGTGAGCGTGAAAAGCGTTGCGATGGCCGCGTCGACGGCGTTGCCGCCGGCGGCCAGCATCTCGGCACCGGCGGCGCTGGCCAGCGGATGGTTGGAGACGACCATGCCGTCGCGCGAGCGCGCCGGATGCTTCTCGGGCGTGAAAGTCGCCTTGGCCCTCGCCCGCCAGTTCGTCGTCATGCCTGTCCCTCCAGAGTTTCCAGCACCTGTCCCAACGTGTCGGCGACGAGGTCGATCTCGGCCGCGCCAACCGTCAGCGGCGGCCTGATCTTCAAGACGTTGTGCTCCCTGCCGCAGGAGCTGATGAGCACGCCGGCTTCCCGCATGCCGTTGACGACGCGCGCGGTCGCGTCCGCGCCGGCGATCGCGACGCCGATCATCAGCCCCGCGCCGCGCACGGCGGTGATGGCGGCGTGGCGCTCGGCCAGCCGTTCGAGCGCCGAAACGAGACGCGCGCCCATGGCTGCCGCGTTGGCCTGCAACCCCTCGCCCTCGATGGCGTCGAGCACGGCAAGCGCGGCCGCGCACGACACCGCATTGCCGCCGAACGTGTTGAAATAGCGCGAGGTGCGGCCGAACTCGGCGACGACCTCGCCGCGCACGGCGATGCCGGCGATCGGCTGGCCGTTGCCCATCGGCTTGCCCATCGAGACGATGTCGGGCACGACGCCGTGGCGCTGGAAGCCCCAGAAGTGCGGGCCGGTGCGGCCGAAGCCGGGCTGGACCTCGTCGGCGACGAAGATGCCGCCGGCGCGGCGGATGGCCTCGACGGCGGGCGCGAGGAAGCCGGCCGGGTCGGGGCGGACGCCGTCGCTGGTGAACATGGTGTCGACGATCAGCATCGCCGGGCGGATGCCGTGGCGGCGTAAGTTCGCGATGGCGCGCTCGACCGCTGCGCCGAAGCCGTCCGGCCCCTCCGCGCCCGGATCGCCCGGCGCCGGCACCGTGGCGACGTGCCGCCCGAGATCGACGGAAGGACCCAGCGAGGGCGAGAACTGCGCCACCGCGTCGGTGATGCCGTGATAGGCGGTTTCGGTGACGACGATTCCGCTCCCGCCGGTGAAGCCGCGCGCGATGCGCCAGGCGAGGTCGTTGGCCTCGCTGCCGGTGCAGGTGAGCATTACGTGGCTCAACCCGTCCGGCATCGTCGCCAGCACCCGTTCGGCCAGCGACAGGATCGTCTCGTGCATGTAGCGCGTGTTGGTGGCGAGCACGCCTGCCTGCCGTCGGATCGCCTCGACCACGCCCGGATGGCAATGGCCGAGCGAGGTGACGTTGTTGTAGGCGTCGAGATAGCGCCGGCCGGCGGCGTCGATCAGCCACGCGCCCTCGCCGCGCACGAAATGCAGCGGCTCGTCATACATCAGCCGGTAGGCCGGGCCGAGCAGGCGCGCGCGCCGCTCGACCAGCGCCTGCGAGGCGGGATCGAGCGCCACCTTTCCGGGAACGAAGGCATTGGCCATGGCCGTGTCGGCGGGTTTCATCGGCGCTCATCCAGTGCTGTCACGATCCAGTCGAGATTGTCCCGCGCGCTCGCCGCGCGCAGCGCCAGAAGCGCGGCGCGAGCCGGGGCGTTGTTGCGCAGGATGTAGGCGGCGTTTTCCGGGTGCAGCCGCGCGCGGTAGCCGGTGATCAGCAGCGTCGTCGCCAGCCGCGCCTCGATCAGCAGCGGCAACAGGCGGATCTCCTCCTCGCGCAGCGGCAGCTCGCGGTGATAGGCGGCGATGAACTCGGCCGCATGGTCGCGCCCGGCCTCGGCCCCCAGCTGGTAGGAAGCGGCGACGGCGAGGTCGTTGACCAGCGGCGCGGTGGCGATGTCGCCGAAGTCGATGATGCCGGCGATCCGGTCGGGGTCGGCGGCATCGACCAGCACGTTGTGGAAGTTCAGGTCGTTGTAGATCACCTGCCGGCGAAGGCCCGGCAGCGCCGGCCGCACTGTCGCCGCGAAATCGGCGAGCACGGCAGAGACGGCGGCGCGGGCGCGCCCGTCCTCGATGGCCGGCACGAGATCGGCCAGCCGGTCGAGATGGCTGATGTCCCATTGCAGGTAGTGGTTCTGGCCGGGATGGGAGAAGCCTTCGAATGCCCGGCCGATGCCGGCGAGGCAGCGGGCGAGATTCTCGCGCTGGCGGCGCGAGCGCGGCGCCTGCACCAGCGGCCGGCCCTCGAGCCAGTTGAGCACCCGCACCACCGAGCGCCTTCCGTCCGGCAGCGCCGCGACGATCTCGTCGGCGCCGTCGAGCGCGGAGCGGACGCGCGGCACCGGCAGGCCGGGCGCGGCGCGCTCCAGATGGCGCAGCGCCGCGGTCTGGAAATCGGTGATCGAGCGCGCCTCGCTCGGATTGGCGACCTTCATCACCCATTCCGAGCCGTCCTCGCAACGCAGGTGGAGGTTCTGGTCGCGCTCGGCGGTGAGCGGCCGAACCTCGGCGCAGGCGAGGCCGAAACCCGACCGCGCCAGCCGCGCGGCGTCGTCGGCCGTCAGCGCCGGCGGGGTCGAGATCAGGGTCGCGGCTTCGGCGGGCATGGCGAGCGTCACGAGGCGGCCTCCGCCGGTCGGGGGAAGGGGCGATGCGAAGGGTTGTCACGGCGTGCAACTGGCGGCATGGTGACGCCTCGAATGCCGGTATCTCCTTGCCGCGCAGGAAGGGACGGATACGGGCCAGGATGACGGGACGCCTCGAATACAAGCCGCTCAACGACCAGGCCTACGACGCGATCAAGCAGGGGCTGATCGCCGGCCGCTTCGCGCCGAAACAGGTGCTGGTGCTGCGCAATCTGGCGACGAGCTACGGCATCTCGACCACGCCGGTGCGCGAGGCGTTGCAGCGGCTGGTCGGCGAAGGGCTGCTCGAGATGCTGCCCAACCGCTCCATCGCCGTGCCGGACTGGGACGTGGCGAAGTTCACCGAGCTGTTCCGCATCCGCCGCGAGCTGGAGGGGCTGGCGGCGGAGCTGGCGACGCCGCTGATGACGCGCGCCGGCATCGCCGAGCTGACGGCGACGGCCGACGAGATGGACGCGGTGCTGGCCGGGGGGCGCGTCGGCGACTACGTGCCGCTGAACCAGCGCTTCCACTTCACGCTCTACCGCGCGGCCAACTCGCCGCGCCTGCTGCGCATCATCGAGAATCTGTGGGGCGAGGTCGGCGCCTACATGAACGAGCTGTTCGCCGAAGGCGCCTACGACCGCATCGCCAACGACGCCCACCGCGCCATCCTCGCCGCGCTGGCGAAGCGCGACGGCGAGGCCGTGCGCCGCCATCTGGTCGCGGACATCTCGGTCGCCACCGAGGCGATGCTGCCCCGCATCCGCGCGCTCGCCGGCGAGCCCGGACCTGACGAAGCGCCCACAGGCTGAAAGGGCGCTCGGCCCGACCGGACGGCACGGGCATCGGACACCGGCGCGCGCCGGAAAAAACGCCATGCGCCGAAACCGCGCCGACGAGGACGCCACCGCCGGAAAGGCCGCAGCCGAAACCAGCGCCAGCGGACCCGTCGCATGCGAAGACGCCCCGCGCGAAAACATCGCGCGCGATAACGCCGTCGATTCTCCGATCCGCTGCCGAGGCGGCATGTCAGCGCCTCCCGTCCCCGTGCTTCCCACTCTTGTGATATCATATCACTACACCGCCCGACGGATGTCAACGCGCCGGCGCACGATGCACGATGCACGGATGTGCGATGGGAACGGAAAGGGCGCGCATGGCCGCGTCCGCGCCTTGGAGCGCATGGGCGCAGCTCGTCCGCTCTTAACGGCGTGATCGCCAGCCGGCTCCGGTCCCGCCGCCTTCTCCCGGCAAACGGCAGGCAATTGCACAAGGAAATTCGCGACCCACCGTCGTCCCGGCCAAGGGGACGCGAAATGCCCGCCGAGCAGGTTTCATTCGTCGGAAAATCATCAGTGACGGCCGGGATTCCGCACTGGCGTGCCTCGGCGCCCTCATGGCGAACCGGAACCCGGCCGCGCCGCCAACGGCGATGAGTCCCGGAGAGCATCCGCTGCATTCCGGCTTCCGGGCTGGCGTCATGGCCGATTGTCCTGCCGTGGCAGGGGAGAATGAAGGCGCGGCGAGCTTCGGGGGCCGGTCGCCCCCGTCAGTCCTTCAGCTCGATCTCGACGAAGGCGATCTCGGCATCGGTCTCGTTGATGATGTTGTGCTCGACGCCCTTGGGCCGGGCGTAGCTCATGGCCGTCTCGATCGGATACTGGCCGCGGCCGTCGCGATTCTCCACCGTCAGCGCGCCGCCCTGAACCGGCACGACGACATAGTCGTATTCATGGACGTGCCAGCCGGTCTCCGTGCCCGGCGCGAACCGCCAAAGGGTGACGCGCGTACGCTCGTCCTCGTGCTGCAACTGGCCCAGGGCATTCTTGCACATGACGTTTCTCTCCGATGGATCGTACGGGCAGGGTTCCACGATTCGATGCGCCCCGCCAGCGGCAGGCCGGGGATTCGGGCTGCGCCAGCCGCGTCCCGGTTATTGGCGGACCGGCCGCACCACGGTCTGGCTCTGGACGCCGAGGCCGTCGATGCCGGCGCGCACCGTCTCCCCGCCCTTGAGGAAGACGGGCGGCTTGCAGCCCATGCCGACGCCGGGCGGCGTGCCGGTGGCGATGACGTCGCCGGGCTCGAGGCGCATGAACCGGCTGACATAGCTGACGATCCGGCGCACGCCGAAGATCATCGTCCGGGTCGAGCCGTCCTGATAACGATGGCCATCGACCTCGAGCCACAGCCGCAGGTCCTGCGGGTCGCCGATCTCGTCGGCCGTCACCAGCCACGGCCCGAGCGGCGCGAAGCCGTCGCAGCTCTTGCCCTTGTCCCACGTGCCGCCGCGGTCGAACTGGAAGCCGCGCTCCGACAGGTCGTTGACGATGCAGTAGCCGGCGACGTGGTCGAGCGCCCGCTCCTCCTCGACATAGCTCGCCTCCGCGCCGATGACGATGCCGAGCTCGACCTCCCAGTCGACCTTTTCGGCGTCGCGCGGGATGACGATCGGGTCGTTCGGCCCCGAGATCGCGCTCGACGCCTTCAGGAAGATGATCGGCTCTGCCGGGATCGGCAGGCCCGCCTCGCGCGCGTGGTCCTCGTAGTTCAGCCCGATGCAGATGACCTTGCCGACCCTGCCGACGCAGGGGCCGATGCGCTCGGGCCGGATGACGGGCAGGCCGCCGAGGTCCGTCTTCCGCAAGGCCGAGAGCGAAGCGTCGCCGAGGATCGCGCCGTCGATGTCGGCGATGACGCCCGACAGGTCGCGGACGTTGCCGTCGTCGTCGAGTGCGGCCGGCGTCTCCCGGCCGCGCTCGCCCACGCGCAGCAGCTTCATGGCGTCTGCACCCGATCGGCGGCGCCGGCGGCGAGCAGATCGCCGAAATTCATCCAGTGCGAGGTCGCCAGCCAGCCGGCGTCGACCGGGATCGAGGCGCCGGTGACGGCGCTGGCGTCGTCCGACAGCAGGAAGCCGACCACGGAGGCGATCTCGTCGATCTCGACCAGCCGCGCCAGCGCGCTCGCCTGTTCCAGCACGCGCGGGTCACGCTTGCCGGAGTCCATCTTCGCCTGCAATATCGGCGTGCGCGTGAAGCCGGGCGCCACCGCGTTGACGCGGATCGACTTCGCGCCGAGCTCGCCCGCCGAAAGCTTGGTCAGGGCTCCGAGCGCGACCTTGCTCGGTGCGTAGGCATGGAGCGGAAGCGGCCGCGGCTCGTTGATCGAGGTGATGTTGACGATGGCGCCGCCGCCATTGCCGGCCATCATCGCGCCGAACCACTTCGTGCAGTGGAATGCGCCGAAATAGTTCACGTCCCAGACCTTGCGCTGGTGGTCGAGGTCCATCTCCAGCAGCGGCACCGCGTCCTGCAATATGCCGGCGGCGTTGACCAGGCCCGCCACCGCGACGCCGCGCCCGGCAAGGGCGTCGGCGCAGCGTTCCACGGCCTCGGCGCTGGCGACGTCGAACGCGGCGACGTCGAGCCTGTCGGACGCTCCGATCCGGGAGCGCATGGCCTCCAGTCCCTCCGGCGTCAGATCGGTCGCCAGCACGCGCCAGCCGTCGGCGAGCAGGCGCTCGACGATGCCGGAGCCGATCCCGCCCGCCGCGCCGGTGACGACGATGCTGGCGCCGGCCTCGCGCAGGCCGGCCATCAGGTTGCGTTGCCTTGTCATGGTGCTCATCGGAACCGCCTCCGTCGCGGTCTGGTCGGGTTCAGGCGGGAATGACCTTGCGCCACGGCATCACCTCGATCGTCTCGAACAGGCCGGCCACGGCATAGGGGTCGCCTTCGGCGAAGGCGCGCGCGGCCGCGAGGTCCGGCAGGTCGATCACGATCAGGCCGCCGACAGAATTGTCGGTTCCGCTTTCGAGGAACGGCCCGGCGAACAGGATGCTGTCGCGGAAAGGATCGAGATAGGCGAGGTGGTCCGGCCGGGTCCGGGCGCGAAGCGCGAGGGCGTCGGGCCGGTCCTTGCAGATGATGGCGAAATACATCGGCGTCGATCCCGAAAGGAAGCGCCCGGCCGGGTCGCGGCCGGGCGCGTTGCGGTCACTTGGTCTCGATGACCTTGTCGATCAGCGCCTTGTCGTAGGTCTTGTAATATTCCTCGTAGGCGGACTGCACCGAGGCCTGGAACGCGGCGCGCTCCTCGGCCGACAGCTCGTTGACCTGCATGCCGCGCTCCTTCAGCGTGGCGATGCCCGTCTGCTCGGCTTCGTCGACGAAGTTGCGCATGGCCGCGGCGCCGGCGAGCGCGCCGTCGCGGAACACCGCCTTCTCCTCGTCGCTCAGGCCGTCATAGAAGGGCTTGGACACCAGCAGCATGGTCGGCGAATAGACGTGTCCCGACAGCGTCAGGTATTTCTGGACCGCGTCGATATTGGCCGAGACGATGACCGAGAGCGGATTCTCCTGGCCGTCGATCGTGCCCTGCTCCAGCGCGCTGATGACCTCGTGCCACGACATCGCCGTCGGCGCGGCGCCCAGCACCTCGAACGCCTTGATGTGGACGGGGTTTTCCATCGTGCGCAGCTTCAGCCCGGCGAGGTCGGCCGGCTTGTGGATGGCGCGCGTGTTGTTGGTGATGTGGCGGAAGCCCTGCTCGCCCCATGCCAGCGCCACGATGCCGCGATCGTCGAACTTGCTGCGGATCTCGTCGCCGATGGGACCGTCGAGGACGGTGCGCGCATGGGCGAGGTCGCGGAACAGGAACGGGATGTCGGTCAAGCCGACCTCGGGCACGAAGTTGCTGAGCGTTCCGGTCGAGACCATGATCGCCTCGATGGTGCCGAACTGAAGGCCCTCGACAGTGTCGCGCTCGCCGCCGAGCGCGCAGGACGAGAAGTGACGGACCTTGAACTTGCCGTCGGTCCCCTCCTCGATGGCGGCGGTCCACGCCCGCGCCCCGGCGCCGTAGTGGGAGGCCTCGGGGAAGCAATAGGCGAGCTTCACCTCCTGCTGGGCTTGCGCCGCAAGGGTCCAGCCCGGAATCGTCGCGCACGCGAACAGGAGCGCCTGGACGGAGCGCCAGATGGAACTTTTCATGTCGGATTTCCTCCCTTTGGAACGTGTCGCCCGTGCCCGCGCGGGGCCGGGAATGGGGTCGATGTCATGAGTCGGCATGCGCGACGGCGCCGCAGCCGGGAACCTGTCGAGGCGAAGATCGGGACGGTGCCGGAGAAGATTTT
>DAOMOI010000084.1:0-401 GCA_035444225.1 Aquamicrobium sp.
TGTTGGACAGGAACACGGAGGAGAGCCGGTCGAAGGTCAGGACGCCGTCGGGCTTGGGGTATTCGATCTTCTTGTGCTTCGCCGCCGGCTCCAGCGACTGGGCGTCGGTCTTGCCGTGCTTCATCGTGCCGAAGGGCGAGAAGCCGAGCAGCGTGTTCAGCCACATGTCGAGCCCGCCGAGGCCGACGCCGAGCCACAGGCCGAACCGCGTCCACAGCGGCTTGACGTTGCGCACCTTCTTCAGGTCCTTGCCGATGTCGCCGTCGCGCCACGTCGCCTCGTAGCCGGCGATCTCGTCATGGGCGCGGCCGGAGGCAATCGCTTCCGCCACATGGTCGGCGGCGGCCATGCCCGACAGGATGGCGTTGTGCGAGCCCTTGATGCGCGGGACGTTGACGAAA
>DAOMOI010000084.1:429-7673 GCA_035444225.1 Aquamicrobium sp.
AGCCGCCCTCGGTGATGGCGCGCGCGCCGTAGGACAGGCGCTTGGCGCCGTCGAAGGTGCCGGCAATCGCCGGATGCGTCTTGAAACGCTGGAACTCCTCGAACGGCGCGAGATAGGGGTTCTTGTAGTTCAGGTGGACGACGAAGCCGACCGCGACCTGGTTGTCCTCCAGATGATAGAGGAACGAGCCGCCGCCTGTTGCCGACCCCAGCGGCCAGCCGAACGAATGCTGGACGAGGCCGGGCCTGTGGTTCTCCGGCTTGACCTGCCACAGCTCCTTCAGGCCGATGCCGAATTTCTGCGGCTCGCGGCCGGCGGAAAGGTCGTATCTGGCGATGAGCTGCTTGGCGAGCGAGCCGCGCACGCCCTCGCCGATCAGCACGTATTTGCCGAGAAGCTCCATGCCGGGCGCGTAGTTCGGCCCGCGCGTACCGTCGCGCTCGATGCCCATATCGCCGGTGGCGACGCCGACGACCGCGCCCTCGTCATTGTAGAGCACTTCCACCGCGGCGAAGCCGGGGTAGATCTCGACGCCGAGCGCCTCGGCGTGGCCGGCGAGCCAGCGGCAGACATTGCCGAGCGAGACGATGTAGTTGCCGTGATTGTTCATCAGCGGCGGCATCAGGAAATTGGGCAGGCGGATCGACCCGGCCGGGCCGAGGATCATGAAATGGTCGTCGGTCACGGGGGTCTTGAACGGATGGTCGGCCTCGTCGCGCCAGCCGGGCAGCAGCCGGTCGACGCCGATGGGATCGACCACCGCGCCGGACAGGATGTGCGCCCCGACTTCCGCGCCCTTTTCGAGAACGACCACGGAAAGCTCGGGGTTCACCTGTTTCAGACGGATGGCGGCGGCAAGGCCGGCCGGCCCCGCGCCCACGATCACCACGTCGAACTCCATGCTCTCGCGTTCAGTGTCACTCATCGAAAAATCCTCCGCGTCAGCCCGTCGGCACTCAAGCTCCCCGCGCTCTTAGCGCATCGTCGCGCGGCGCGAAACCGCCCACATGCGCGCAGGCGGTTCTATCCGGCAGCTAATGCGGTTGCCGTCCGGCGGCCGGATCGCGCTCAGACATCCGGGGATGCGCTCAGGCACCCTCAGCTTGCCGTCCGGCAGACAGCGCACCAGCGCACCAGCGCACCAGCGCACCAGCGCACCAGCGCACCAGCGCAAGATAATACAAAATTACTTTTACGTAAACGTAAATATAAATTTGTCTCGTGCCTGTTTTCCCCTCGTGGCGTTTTCCCCCGTGCCAGTTTTGCCCAAAGCACGGCATCCCGTTCGAAACAGAGCCATGGCCGGTCGCTGCGTCGCCCCTCAGCTACCTCCTCCGTTAACGAGGAAGGAAGCCATCATCGCCGCAAGCACGGCATCCCGTCCGAAACAGAGCCATGGCCGGTCGCTGCGTCACCCCTCGGCCACCTTCCTCCGTTCAACGGGGAAGGAAGCCATCATCGCCGCTTTCGCAATCACAGACGTGGCAAATCGGACGGAAGGCATGGGGCCGGCATCCTTCCCCCCCGTTCACGGCAAGGCAATCGCATGTGGCAGGTGCCTCCCCCCCGTCATCCCGGAAGCCAAAGCGAAGCGGAGGCTATCCGGCTCCATTGAGCAGCGCCGCCGGGCTCAAGGTTTGCGATAAGGGTGCTGAAGCGCGTTCGGCAAGGACCGGGCCGTGCTCGACGATCCCCCTCCCGGGTCAATGGATCCCGGCGCGACGGGCGCTGCGCGCGCTTGGCCCTGGATCACGATGGAGCGAGGCTTTTCTCATGCGATTGCCCTGCCGTGAGCGGAAGAAGGCGGCGGGCAATTGCATGAGGGGCAACGCAAACGGTGGAAATCGGACACATAGCGGCGCGCGCAAGATACGGCAGACTTTAGCCCTCCGCCGCCCTTGCCCCGCCCCGCGCGGCGCGCGACAATGGTTTTATGCAAACCGATCCTACCAGCCCGATGCCGGACCTTGCCGACCTCCTGCGCTTCTACGCCGAGGCCGGTGTCGACGAGGCGCTGGGGGAGGAGCCCGCGAACCGCTTCGACGAAGCACGGGCGGCGAAAGCCATGCCCGCCGGGGCCGCGCCGGAGGCAACGGCACGGCGCGAGCCTGCGCCCTCCCCCGCTCCCTCGCCCGCCTCGGCGCAGCAAACGCTGGCGCTGCCCGACGAGGCGCAGGCGGCGAAGGCGCGCGAGATGGCTCGGGAGGCGCGCAGCCTCGACGAACTGCGCGCGATGCTGGAGCGTTTCGACGGCTGCAACCTCAAATTCACCGCCAAGCAGACCGTGTTCGGCGACGGCAACCCTGAGGCGCCGCTGATGCTGGTCGGCGAGGCGCCGGGCCGCGACGAGGACATCGAGGGCAAGCCCTTCGTCGGCCGTTCGGGGCGGCTCCTCGACAAGATGCTGGCGGCCATCGGCATTTCGCGGCAGGACGGCGCCTATATCGCCAACGTCATCCCGTGGCGGCCGCCCGGCAACCGGACGCCGACGCCGCTGGAGACGGAAATCTGCCGCCCGTTCATCGAGCGGCAGATCGAGCTTGCCAATCCGAAGGTGCTGGTGACGCTGGGCGGCCCCTCGGCCAAGGTGCTGCTCAACGCCACCGACGGGGTGCTGCGCATGCGCGGCAAGTGGCGGGTGCATGTGACGGCCTCGGGCGTCGAGATTCCGACCATGCCGACGCTGCATCCCGCCTACCTGCTGCGCAACCCCGCCCACAAGAAGCTCGCCTGGCGCGATTTCCTCGAGATCGCGGCCAAGCTGGACGGCTAGGCCACGGCCTCGCGGGCGCCCCGCAGGGCGAGCCCTTCGAGCACGGCGAAACCGGCGACGGCCGCCGCCTGGGCGAGGATGAAGATGATGCCGAGCGCGTTCGGCGCGATGGGCGCAAAGGCGAGCATGCCGAGGCTGGCCGCCACCCATGCCCAGTTGACGAATACGATCTCGCGTAGCCAGGAGCGCGGAACCAATGCGCGGCGCGCCATGACCAGAAGGAAGGCGGCAACCGGCACCAGCGCCACGCCGGCCCAGAACAGCAGCGCTTCGGGCAGGCCGAGAAGCGGCGCAAGCAGGCCCGAGCCGATAATGGTGAGCGCCGCGGCCGCGGCGCCCATCGCGGCATCGGCAAGCAGGACGTTACGCAAGAAGGGGGTGTTGTCGATAGTCATGGTCGTTCTCCGTCGTTCGAGAGGCTGATGGCCGGAGCATGACGGGGAAAGATGCGGCAGGCGATTACGCGCGAGGTAATAGAAGCGCGACGTTATCGCGGCTAGGCTGTCCCGTACCGTTGGAGGAAAGACGCCATGGCGACGACACAGGCGGGAGGACGGCGCTCAGGGCAGGCGGGCGTGGGCGCGATGATCCGCGAATGGCGGCAGCGCCGGCGCCTGAGCCAGCTCGACCTGGCGCTGGAGGCCGAGATCTCGCAACGGCATCTGAGCTTCATGGAAAGCGGACGCGCCCGGCCGTCGCGCGAAATGGTGCTGCGGCTGGCCGAGCACATGGCCGTGCCGCTGCGCCAGCGCAACCACCTGCTGCTGGCGGCGGGATTCGCCCCGACCTATGGCGAGCGGGAGCTGGACGATCCCGTCTTCAGGCCGGCGCTCGCGGCGGTCGAGCTGGTGCTCAAGGGCCATGAGCCCTACCCGGCGATCGCCGTGGACAGGAACTGGAACATGGTGCTGACCAACGCCTCGGCCGCGCCGTTCCTCGAAGGGATAGACGAGCCGTCGCTCCTGTCGCCGCCTGTCAACGCGCTGCGGCTGGCGCTGCACCCCGGAGGGTTGGCGCCGCGTATCGTCAATCTCGGCGAATGGCGCGCCCACCTCCTCGACCGGCTGCGCCGGCAGATCGACGCCACCGCCGATCCCGCGCTCGCCGCGCTCGAACGGGAGCTGTCATCCTATCCCGGCGCGCCCGGCCGCATCGCCCGCAGTTGCGATCCCGCCTCGCAGATCGCCGTGCCGATGCGCGTGCGGATCAACGGGGAGACGCTGTCCTTCATCAGCACCGTCACCGTGTTCGGCACGCCGCTCGACGTCACGCTGTCGGAGCTGGCCATCGAATCCTTCTTCCCTGCCGACGCCGCGACCGGAGCGTTCCTACGCAAGTTGGCGGGCGGCTAGGCGAGGCTTACTGCGGCGGCACGACCTTGCGCGCCTTGCCGCGCTCCAGCCCGAGCCGGCGCTCGCGCATGATGATGAAGATGCCGGCGCCGACCACGATCAGCCCGCCGACGATGGTGTAGACGGTCGGCACGTCGCCGAAGGCGAAGAAGCCGACGATGATGGCGAGGATCATCGAGGTGTATTCGAACGGGGCCACGGTCGATGCCTCGGCGTGGCGATAGGCTTCCGTCATCAGGATCTGGGCGATGCCGCCGCAGATGCCGGCGAGAATCAGGAACACGGCCTGCGTGGCGGTGAGCGGCGCCCAGCCGAAGGGGATGGTGAGCAGCGAGGCGATCGTCGCCGTCAGCGAGAACCACATGACGATGGTGTGGGTGCGCTCGGTGTGGACGAGGCGGCGCACGAGAAGCATCGCCACGGCCGAGCAGGCTGCGGCCGACAGCGCGGCGAGCACGCCGATGGTCTTGTCCGCATCGACGCCGCCGCTGAACAGCGACAGGTTGGGCCAGGAGATGATGACGACGCCGACGAGCCCGATGATGACCGCGCTCCAGCGATAGGCGCGCACGACCTCGTGCAGGAAGACGGCGCTGAAGACGACGACCAGCAGCGGCTGGGCGTAGTTCAGCGTGATCGCCTCGGGCAGCGGCAGCCGCGTCAGCGCGATGAAGGTCAGCGCCATCGAGACGACGCCGACGCCGCCCCGGGCGATGTGGCCGAGCGGGTTGGAGGTGCGCAGCGCCGTCGCCAGCTCGCGCTTCCACACCAGCACGAGCAGGATGGGGAAGATGGCGAAGAAGGAGCGGAAGAAGACGATCTGTCCCGCAGGCAGTTGCCCCGACGCCTTGATCAGCGAGGACATGGCGACGAAGATCGCCACCGAGGTGACCTTGAGGCCGATGGCGCGCAGCACGTTGCCTGAGGGACCGACCGATGGGGAGGAGGAAGAGGAGGTCGCCATATCTAGGATCGTTCCGGCCGCCGGACATTTCCGGCGTTGCGAGAGATGGGCATTTGCGGTTCGGTCGGGACACTCGGGAAATAGCGAACGCATCCTCTATGGACGATCCCGGCGGCTCTGTGAAGCGCGGACTGGCCGCCGGCGCGGGGCAAAGCCTGTTTTGCGCCGCGGCGCGATCATGTAAGACGGCTGCAACGGATGGCTGCAATTCAAGGGACGATGCCGCATGCGCAAGGACACCGGGCGGATTTTCCGCATCGAGGACTACCGCCCCTGCGACTACGCGATCCCGCGCACGGAGCTGGACTTCGTCCTCGATGCGGATGAAACCCTCGTCACCGCCCGCCTGACAATCGAGCGCCGGCAGGACGCGGCCGTCGGCGCGCCGCTCGTGCTCGACGGCGACGAGCTTGCCCTCGTCAGCCTCGCCATCGACGGCAAGCCGGTCGACCCGGCGGCCTTCGAGGCCGGGCCGCAAGGATTGACCATCGCCCGCCCGCCGGATGACAGGACCTTCGAGCTCACCATCGTCACGCGGCTGGAGCCGGCGCGCAACGGCACGCTGATGGGGCTCTACCGCTCCAGTGGCGTCTGGTGCACCCAGTGCGAGCCGGAAGGGTTCCGCCGCATCACCTATTTCCTCGACCGGCCGGACATCCTGTCCGTCTACACGGTACGCATCGAGGCCGCGCGGGACGCGGCGCCCCTTCTGCTTTCCAACGGCAACCCGGTGGAGGGCGGGGAACTCGCCGACGGCCGGCACTATGCGGTCTGGCACGACCCCTTCCCCAAGCCGTCCTACCTGTTCGCGCTGGTCGCCGGCGACCTCGCCACGCTTCGCGACCGCTTCGTCACCGCCTCGGGGCGCGAGGTGGCGCTCGCCATCCATGTCGAGCACGGCAAGGCGCCCCGCGCCGCCTACGCCATGGACGCGCTGAAGCGGTCGATGCGCTGGGACGAGGAGGTGTTCGGCCTAGAATACGATCTGGACGTGTTCAACATCGTCGCCGTCTCCGACTTCAACATGGGGGCGATGGAGAACAAGGGCCTCAACATCTTCAACGACAAATACGTGCTGGCGGACGAGGCCACGGCGACCGACGCCGACTTCGCCAATATCGAGGCGATCATCGCGCACGAGTATTTCCACAATTGGACAGGCAACAGAATCACTTGCCGCGACTGGTTCCAGCTTTGCCTGAAGGAAGGGCTGACCGTCTTCCGCGACCATGAATTCTCGGCCGACATGCGCTCGCGCGCCGTCAAGCGCATCGCCGAGGTGCGGACGCTGCGCGCCCACCAGTTCCCCGAGGACCAGGGGCCGCTGGCGCATCCGGTGCGGCCGCGCCGCTATCGCGAGATCAACAATTTCTACACGGCGACCGTCTACGAGAAGGGCGCGGAAGTGGTGCGGATGATCCGCACCATCCTCGGCGCCGACCTGTTCCGGCGGGGCCTCGCCCTCTATCTCTCGCGCCATGACGGCGAGGCCGCCACGATCGAGGATTTCGTCCGCGCCTTCGAAGAGGTCTCCGACCGCGACCTGTCGCAGTTCTCGCTGTGGTATCATCAGGCGGGCACGCCCAACATCGCCGTCTCGACCGCCTATGACGCGGCCGCAGGCGAGTTCACAATCGGGATCGAGCAGTCGGTGCCGCCGACGCCTTCGGAAAGCCGCAAGCGGCTGATGCACATACCGCTGGCCTTCGGCCTCGTCGGGCCGGACGGGCGCGACATCGCCCCCTCCTCCGTCGAGGGAGCCGGCGTCGAGAACGGCGTCATCCATGTCAGGAAGCGCCGCCACGACATCCGCTTCAAGGGCATCGCGCAGCGCCCGGTGCTGTCGCTCAACCGCGGCTTTTCCGCGCCGGTGACGCTGGCGATGGAACAGAGCCCGGCCGATCGGCTTTTCCTGGCGCGCCACGACGCCGACCTCGTCGGCCGCTGGCAGGCGCTCAACACGCTGTTCACCGAGGCGCTGATCCGCAACTACCGGGCGCTACGGGCGCAGAAGAAGCCGCGATTCGACGACGGGCTGATGCGGGCCGCCGGCGAGATCGCCGGCGACGAGGCGCTGGAGCCGGCCTATCGGGCGCTGGCGCTGACGCTGCCGGCGGAAGCCGACATCGCCCGCGAGATCGGCTTCGACATCGAC